>JAIENH010000649.1 GCA_019751475.1 Cyclobacteriaceae bacterium | reverse complement strand
TTAACTACTATCATTTTAAAAATTTTTATTTAATTAAAATATTAATTTTCTAGTATTTTTTTGATTACCTCTCCTCCCCTGGCTGCCATCAATTCATCTATCATCCGCGAAGTGCACCGCTATGGTGGTGATGTGTCGCCTATGCTGCCGTACCAGCTCTAGCGGCTGGCCGCAGGCTTCTCCGTCATCTTGTAATATTCTTCAAATACAAACCGGATCGAGTTGTAAGAATTTTCGAGGGCATGGTACACTTCTTTCTGCGTCATCCAGCGAAGCTCTTCAATGTCTTCTTCTACCATGGGCTTGATTTTTGAATCGTCCACCAGATCCATGGCGTACCAGCGCGTCTTCTTCAGCATGCTGTTGCGATTCATGGTGTAGGTGTGCCAGGTGGTGCATATCTTCTTTCCCACTTTCACGTCTACGTTACATTCCTCTTCCACCTCTCGCTCAGCCGTCTGACGGTATTTTTCTCCGCTTTCCTTTTTGCCTTTTGGCAGATCCCATTTT
Organism: Cyclobacteriaceae bacterium; assembly: GCA_019751475.1. Taxonomy (GTDB): domain Bacteria; phylum Bacteroidota; class Bacteroidia; order Cytophagales; family Cyclobacteriaceae; genus ELB16-189. Next base: position 4,347 of record JAIENH010000649.1, on the reverse strand, counting down.
TTCATTCTGTAGATCATCAGGAAGCGATCTTTCTTCTTCACAAGGCCTCCGGCCGCTTTTACGATTTTGAATTTACCTTTTAAAAAAACCTTTACCGCCTCGTAATCCTCTACTGAAACATCCAGCGACAACAAATTGATAGGCACTTTTGAATTCACTAGGTCAAGCACTGAATCAAGGTCTTTTACAGACGCATTGCGCACCCACACGTGGTTGATCAGTTTGGCCTTGGTGATAGGCTCCGCCTGGGCATTGATTTCCGTATTAAAATTGCCTTCCTGCGGCTGCGACCCCGGTTGCCAGATGTGCACAGGGATGTCGTTGACGAATAGATTCATTGTTTCTTAACATCTGCAAAAACACAAATATTTTTCAAACGGACAACCTCATTTTTCACTCTTTTTCATCTGTTAATAATTTTATTTTAGGTCAGATGGAATGGCCTTGAAATATAATACTAATGGGTGTAGAGCTTTTTTAATGGCCATTTCATGTTGCCTTCACCGGCATTCCTGATAAATTGCCGTTTCTATGAGCATTAAAATCATGGGGGCCACCGCAGGGACAGTCGCCTCCAAACTAATGGAGATCGGAGCCATCAAATTAGACCACCAAAAGCCCTTCACGTGGAGCAGCGGCTGGAAATCACCCGTCTATTGCGACAACCGGTTGAGTCTCTCCTATCCTCATGTGCGGTCGTACATCAAGCGCTGCCTGGTGCAGGCCATTCAGGATAATTTTAAAGAAGTAGATGCTATTGTTGGCGTTGCAACGGCAGGTGTGCCTCAGGGCGCTCTGGTGGCAGAGGAACTCGGATTGCCCTTCGCTTATGTGAGACCCAAGCCAAAAGACCACGGCATGGAAAACCTGATTGAAGGGAAGATCAACAAAGGAGACCGCGTGGTACTGGTGGAAGACCTGGTGTCAACAGGTGGCAGTTCGTTAAAAGCTGCTACGGCTTTGCGCGATGCGGGTGCCAAAGTCAGTGGCATGGTAGCCATCTTTACCTATGGATTTGAGACCGCGGAGAAAAATTTCGAAAAAGAAAAAGTAGAACTGGTATGCCTGAGTGATTTTAATCACTTATTACAAGAGGCGCTTCAACAAAAATTTATCACAGACGATCAACTAACCTACATCAAAGCCTGGCGACTTGACCCGGCCAACTGGAAATAAAACTATCATGGAAAAGAAACAAAAACTATTGGTGCTGACGGGCGGTGGTGACTGCCCAGGACTGAACGCAGTGATCCGCGGCATCGCCAAGCGGGCTCGAAAAGAAAAAGATTGGGAAGTGTTTGGCAGCATTGAAGCTTTTAATGGCGTGTTCAGTGAGCCAACTGAAATCGTAGCCCTCACACGCAAGATGACGGCCGGCATACATGTGCGTGGTGGCACCATTCTGAAAACCACCAACAAAGGCAACCCCATGAAGTACCCGGTGCCTCAAGCGGATGGATCAATAAAATTTGTAGACCGCACGGAGGAGCTGGTGAAACGAATAAAGTCGCTCGGGTTTGATGCCGTGATCAACATCGGTGGCGATGGATCGCAGCGCATTTCAGAGGCTTTGTTCAAAAAAGGTCTGAACATCGTGGGCGTTCCCAAGACTATTGACAACGACTTGTCGGCTACCGATATGACATTTGGCTTTCAGACTGCGGTGCAAATAGCGACCGACAGTTTCGACAAGCTTGTGACTACGGCCGAAAGCCATCACCGCGTGATGATCATGGAGGTGATGGGTCGAGATGCAGGATGGATTGCTGTGCACACCGCCATTGCGGGAGGAGCAGAAGTGTGCTTGATTCCTGAGATACCCTATGACATCAATAAAATCGTGAAGCGCATCAACTTGCGCTACAAAGGTGGTCGTGGATTTGTCAACATCGTGATTTCGGAAGGAGCCAAACCCAAAGACGGCACCATCACTTCATCAGCTGGCGAAAAAGGATCGGAGCACGTGCGGCTCGGTGGCGTAGCCTACCAGCTATCCAAGCAACTGAAAGAGGCGGGCTGCCATGCCGAGATACGCGAGACAGTGCTGGGCCATGTGCAACGCGGTGGCAGTCCACTGGCATTTGACCGTATTCTTGCATCGCTCTTTGGTGTGCATGCCTTTGAGCTGGTGTTGGAGAAAAAATTCGGGCGGATGGTGGCATTGCAAAACAACTCCATCGCATCCGTACCACTTGAAGAAGCAACTAAAGAAATGAATTTTGTAAAACCCAACTCTGCCATCATTCGCGGAGCGAAGGGGTTGGGTATTTCATTTGGCGATTAACATTCTAACATAAAAGAAGACTATGAAAACAATTAACGACATAAACTTTTCCGGCAAGCGGGCACTTATCCGCGTGGATTTTAATGTACCTCTCGATAAAAGCTTTAAGGTGACGGATGACAACCGCATTCGGGCAACGATTCCTACCCTGAAAAAAATCCTGCAGGATGGTGGCAGTTGCATTCTCATGTCGCACCTGGGTAGACCTAAAGACGGCCCCGAAGAAAAGTATTCACTAAAGCACACCATCAGCACAACGGAAAAACTGCTGGGCCGCCCCGTGCAGTTTGCCAATGATTGTATTGGAGAGGAAGCGCGCACGAAGTCTGCAGCGCTAAAGCCTGGGGAAGTATTGATCCTTGAGAATTTGCGATTTTACAAAGAAGAAGAAAAAGGTGATCTCGCTTTCGCGGAAAAGTTATCGAAGCTGGGTGACCTGTACGTAAATGATGCTTTTGGTACGGCCCATCGCGCCCATGCCTCGACAACGATTGTCGCTCAATTCTTTAAAGAGAAATGTGCGGGCCTCGTGATGGCAGCCGAACTGGACAACGCAAAGAAAGTACTGGAGCAAGCCGCCAAACCATTTACCGCCATCATGGGTGGTGCCAAAATTTCAGACAAAATACTCATTATCGAGCGACTGCTGGACAAAGTCAACCACTTGATCATCGGTGGCGGCATGGCCTACACGTTCTTCAAAGCCATGGGTGGCAATATTGGCAAGTCGCTGGTGGAAGCTGACAAGCTGGACCTGGCCAAAGAATTAATTCAGAAAGCAAAAGCCAAGGGCGTAGAACTTCACCTGCCGATCGACTCCGTAGCGGGCGATAAATTTGATGCAGCCGCGAGCACGCAGGTGGTAAACAATCACGCGATACCTGCCGAGTGGATGGGCCTTGACATTGGGCCACAGGCGCAAAAAGTTTTTGCCGATGTGATTGAAAAATCCAAAACCATTTTGTGGAATGGGCCTATGGGTGTTTTTGAGATGGAGAAATTCGAGGCCGGCACCAAAGCCGTGGCAGAAGCCGTGGTGTGTGCTACGGGCAAAGGAGCTTTCTCCCTCATCGGTGGTGGTGACTCGGCAGCGGCTGTGGCCAAGTTTGGCGTGGAAGATAAAGTGAGCTATGTATCCACCGGTGGTGGCGCCTTGCTGGAATATTTTGAAGGCAAAGTGCTGCCGGGCGTGAAGGCCCTTGAGTAACGATCGCACCCACTGATGGAGACGATCTCGCGACTTGCAAATGTCCTGACTGTACTTTTTGCATTGGTGCTTTTTCTGGCTGCGATCACGTTGAGTCTTCACTTCTATCCTGACCTCTCCACAAAAAAATCAGACGAAGGCGCACACACTCCACGCCTGGAGGTCTGGCAACCGCCCGATACCTCTACCCTGCCGCTTGACGAAAAAGGCAAGCAGGTTCGCTACGGTCGCGACCTCATTGCTCGCACTTCGTTTTATCTCGGACCTAACGGCAGCGTGAAGCCCATCAGCAACGGCATGAATTGCCAGAACTGTCACCTCGATGCCGGTACGAAGCCTTTCGGTAATAATTACGGTGCCGTGGCAGCCACCTATCCAAAATTCCGGCCACGGTCTGGCAAACTGGAGAGCATTGAAAGGCGCGTGAACGATTGCCTTGAGCGCAGCCTCAACGGCCAGCCGCTGGATTCGCTCTCCAAAGAAATGCGGGCGATCGTGGCCTACATTGAGTGGGTAGGCAGCAACGTTCCGAAAGGAACCGTAGCAGCAGGTTCAGGACTCGTTCCACTGAAATGGTTAAGCCGAGCGGCCAATCCCGAAGCAGGTAAGAAATTATTTCAACAGCAATGCACCGTGTGCCACGGACAAAAAGGCGAAGGGCAGCGACTTTCCGCCAAGGCCAATTTTATTTACCCGCCCCTGTGGGGAGAAAACAGTTTTAATACGGCCGCAGGGCTGTATCGCTTGTCAAACTTTGCTAAGTACATCCGCGCCAACATGCCCAATGGCGCCACGTTTGAAAAACCCATACTGACGGAAGAGGAAGCGTGGGACATTGCTGCCTACGTGGTGAGCA
>JAIENH010000625.1 GCA_019751475.1 Cyclobacteriaceae bacterium | reverse complement strand
ATTAACTTTATAAACTTAAACCAAACTATTTATGAAACACCTGAAACTCCTCTCTCTGGCCGTAGCAATAATAATTGCCAGCGGCTTTCGCCCTGTGGGCGACACCAATTAATTAAAGATGTGAAGGGCCTCACCAATGAGCAGCTCAATTTTAAAGCCACACCTGACTCATGGTCCGTAGCAGAGTGCCTGGAGCACATAGCATTTTCTGAAGGCGCACTTTTTGGAATGCTACAAGGAACATTAAAGGAACCGGCTAATCCTACAAGAAGAAGCGAAGTAAAAATGACGGATGAACAAGTAAAGGGCATGATCTCCAGTCGTGAGCGCAAGGTCAAAACGCAAGAAGCATTTGAACCCAAAAATCAATTTGGTTCTGCCGAAGGTTCATTGAAAGAATTTATAGCCAAGCGTGATAGCAATATTGAGTTTACAAAAACCACGCAAGAAGATCTGCGCAATCATTATGCCGTAATGCCATTTGCTACATTCGATTCATTTCAAGTACTCATTTTTATAACCGGTCATTCTGCTCGTCATACAGCACAGATTGAAGAAGTGATGGCTAATGCTAATTTCCCTAAGAAAAAATAAGTCGTTAATGGCAACGCCACAGACAAACGTCCACCAGCTTATCGGCCATCTTTTTCGTCACGAGGCGGGAAAGATGGCCGCTGTGCTTACGCGCCTGCTGGGCACACAGCACATCGATGTGGTAGAGGATATTGTGCAAGATACGCTTCTTAAAGCGATGGAGGTGTGGCGTTTCCGCGGAGTGCCGGAGAAACCTTCTGCCTGGCTTTACAAGGTGGCACACAACAAAGCAATTGATTGGGTGCGCCATGAGCAGAGTCAGTCAAAAATTCTGGCAGCACATTTCGACCGGCTAAACGAAACTTCAACCACCGTGTTTGCCGCAGACGAAATCAGTGACAGCGTGCTGCGCATGATGTTTGCCTGTTGCCATCCTTCTATTACTCCAGAGTCACAAATTGCTTTAACCCTAAAGACATTAGGTGGTCTCAGCCCTTTAGAGATTGCGAACGCTTTTCTAACTTCGGAAGACACCATCGCTAAGCGAATCTACCGGGCAAAGGAAAAAATCAAGCAAGAAGGCATCCGGCTTGAGGCCCCAGGCATGTTTGAGTTGCCCCAACGCCTCGACAGTGTCTTGCATGTCTTGTATCTGTTGTTTAATGAAGGTCATCATTCCACGCATCACGATGCCATCATCCGTGAAGATCTTTGTGAAGAAGCCATGCGCTTGACATACCTGCTCGTGCAACACGGCCCCACCAATCTGCCAAAAGTAAATGCGCTGTTGGCGTTAATGTGTTTGCAAGCCTCTCGGTTTGGTGCACGGGTTGGTGAATTTGGTGAGATCGTTTTGCTGGAGGATCAGGATCGCGCCCGTTGGAATCGCCCGCTGATTCAAAAGGGACTAGAGTTTTTAGAGACGGCTTCAACAGGTGATTCCATAAATGCTTATCATGTAGAGGCATCCATCGCTTCTGTCCATGCGTTAGCACAACGATTTGAAGATACGCGTTGGGATCAGTTGGTGGCACTTTATTGTTTACTTCACGAATTAAAGCCGGGGCCTGTAGTCAGTTTTAATAGCGCAATCGCCCTTGGTTATGCGCAATCTCCCGATGCAGGCATCCGCGAACTGGAGAAAATTCAGGGACTCGATGAAAACTATTTGTATCTCGCTGCTTTTGGTAAGTTTTATTTAATGAGGGGAGATCAACCAAGAGCGAAGGACTTTTTCGAAAAGGCATTATCCAAAGAACCGTCTCCCCAAGAGGCTGAATTGATCAAGCTAAACATTCATAAGTGTGGTTAATATTTTATTGCTTGCAGTGCTGCTTCGCCTGCATATTGCACATCAGAATTTTTGTTGATAGCCAGCACACGCTGGATAGATTTAGCAGCGAGGGCTGCATCTTTTCCAATTTTCCCCAGCAATACCATCAGTTGATATTGCAGGCCGCCATCCTGGTCGGTGGTTTTGTCGAGGCGGCTGATCAATGCAGGCACTGCCGGCTTGCCGATTTTTACCAGGGCCTCTTTGGCAGCTTCGGTATCGTTGCCATAGTGAGGCAGCACGTCTATTATGTGGTCGATTGCTTTTGTGTTTGATGTCTTGCAGTTGCCCAGGATCACAATAGCCAGTGTCTGCACTTCATTCATTTTGCCACGGTCTTCGAGGCTTCGTTTGCTAAACAGACCTACCACTGATGATTCGATCTTCTTCGGCTGATCACCCATCAGCGCAAGCAGCTTCGTCACGCGAAGTTGTTCGTCCAGGTTGTTTCCCTGGAGGATGGTGCCTGCTTCTTCAAGCGTTGGTATCACGCCCGCAATAGGCACATTGTATTTCACACAGAAATTTATGCGGTCTTCTTTCTGACTCGGGTAGGGCGAGAGTAGGGCATAGCGTGAAAATTTTTCGCGACAGCGAGCAGTTAATACCTGGAGGTCATTGTCGGGGAATGTTTGCCTGATTTCTTCGTCACGCTGATCGTAGTATCGTGGCCCAAATTCAAAAGCAAAACTGTACAGCTCTTCATGGGCTTTTTCAAAATCATAAGCATTGACGAAATCTGCCATCCAACCGATGATTTCTGTTTTCACCGCAGGCTGCTTTTCTTTTTTATACATCGAGGCCAATTCACTGAAGAGTGTTGCTTTTGCTTTATCGTCCAACTGCAGTCGGCTTGCGTAAGTCTTATAAACATATTGGCGCAAGGCCTGGTCATCACGAAGACCCTCCATCACCTCAAAGAAGACGGTCTCAAATGTCAAGGGCCGGGGCAATCCGATTTTTCCTTCCACTGCGAGTGACATCACAGAATTAGTCCTTCGTATTTTTTTTGCCAGATCGGGCACGGTCGGCTTGGCAATGAGGTAGCCCAGGTAGGTGGACAAAGAATAATTCCCCACATGGGCCAAAGCTCGAAATCCTGATTGCCATTCGCGTTCATCTACTGCATTATCACCGGCCAGGAACCGGACAATTTCATAAGCTCGTTCATCCGAAGTGGGAAAGGCAATGGTGTCCAGTGTTTGCAGAATGAAATTTTTGTATTCTGAGTTTTCAATTTTAAAACGCGTGAAAGTGTACATCACATCATAGTGTAGTTGACCGCACTGGTTGTCAAACGGTGTCTTCATCGCTTCTGCAGCCACACTCTTTATTTTTTCTGGTGTTGACAAATCTTGTAGCCGGGTGCTAAATTCTTTCACTTTTTCCTTGCAAATCTCTGTCTTCGAACGCTGTGCGCTGTTAGAAGGCGTATTGATTGTGTTGTTCACCGTAATGTTCACATCGGGTGGTGTCACGGTTGTTGCGTTGTTAGTCACTGTCCCTTCTTTTTCAGGGAAGAGGGCCGCGAGATTTTTGTTCATCTTAATCCGCCCGGTGTAACTCACGGTGATCTCGCCCGACTCCACATCGATCAGCCGAGCACTTACATCTATGTATGACTTCAACTTGGTGTAGGTGCCGGATAAAATAGCATCAATGGGAACGAGTTGCCCGATTTTTAATGCCGCAGCAGGCTTCATCAAATCGGTCAGTATAAACTCTTGCTCCTTGAGCACAGCATCCATCCGGGTGCGCTCGAAAAGTTTTACTTTTAGCGGATGTCCTGACAATGAACCGATAATTGTTTCCGTAAGGTATTCGCCAAATTGCACCGATGCTTGCGTGGATGAACGAGTAGCCATGAACGGCACCACTGCCAGGCGCGTGGCCTCAGAGCCGGTCTGCGCAGCAATCAGTTTGTCGGCCAGCTCCCGCGTGACATCTGAATAGTTTTTCGCCTTTTGAGCAAATGCGGCAACCGATAGAAGGGATATAAAGGCAAGAGCAGCCACGGGCAATTTCATACAATTCGGTTTTGGTTTTCAAAATTACATCGAAACCTCACATCGCGCGAATGAGCAACGGTTCTGTTCGGGCCACTTCAACTACAACGAAGTCAGTATAAGCTTCCTTTTGATGATAACTGGGCTTATGCATTAACTGCCGTTTCATAGGCGTCTGACACCTCCAAGGTGTCTTGACGCCTAGCTACTGCGTAAGTCCATATAATAACTTTTTCTATCAAAAGTGTGTTATTCAGAGTAACTTTCGAGTAAATATTTAAAAATGTATGAAATTGATTTTCACCGTTTTCATCTTCCTTATGAATGCTTTAGCCCCCGGCTCGCTGTACGATTTTAAAGTCAACGCCCTCGATGGCAAGTCGATTGACTTTTCTCAATACAAAGGCAAGGCGTTGCTGATTGTTAACACAGCTTCTGAGTGTGGATATACTCCGCAGTATGCCGATTTGCAGAAAGTGCATGAACTGTATGGTGATAAATTGACAATACTCGGTTTTCCCGCCAATAACTTTGGTGGTCAGGAACCCGGGACAAACCTTCAGATTGCTTCGTTTTGCAAAAAGAATTATGGAGTCACCTTTCAGATGTTTGAAAAAATTTCCGTGAAGGGCAGCGACCAGCATCCGCTGTATCAATGGCTGAAAGAGAAGTCAGGCAAAGAGCCTACGTGGAATTTTTGCAAGTATTTGATCAAGCCAGATGGCGCGGTCAAGTTTTTTGCATCCGGTGTCAACCCGATTGAAATTGTAGATGAACTATAAACGATTAGCATTCATAATTATTCCGCTTATGGGATTAGCCGCATTCCTGGCCAACAAGCTTTCTGACAACAAAAAGAAAGACGGCCTCGTTATCGCTTCACTTTACGATTTAAAAGTCAAGACCCTTGACGGAAAAGAAATTGACTTTTCACAATACAAAGGCAAACGACTTTTGATTGTTAATACCGCCTCG
>JAIENH010000803.1 GCA_019751475.1 Cyclobacteriaceae bacterium | reverse complement strand
CATCAGCGAAATGCTGGAGAAGACCGGGGCCATCACACTTGATTTCGGATATAAGAACACCGGTGCTACCAAAAGTGCCATCACCTTCCTGGATGGAGACAAGGGCATTTTGCGTTACCGCGGATATTCCATTGAAGACCTGGCCGAGAAGTCCAGTTTCCTGGAAGTGGCCTACCTTCTCATTTTCGGTGAGCTGCCGATGAAGCATCAGTTGGATAAATTCTCCAACGACATTAAGACGCACACCATGGTGCACGAAGACATCAAAAAGATTCTTGATGGCTTCCCTTCCACTTCCCACCCAATGGGCGTGCTGGCATCTATGTTCTGCGCGCAGACAGCCTTCTATCCTGAGTCACTTGACCCCAACCGGTCGGCTGAGGGCGTATATCTTAGCATTGTCCGCTCTCTTGCCAAGATGCCAACCTTTGCTGCTTGGGCGTATAAGAATGCAGTGGGTCATCCGGTGAACTACCCTGACAACTCATTGGACTATTGCTCACGGTTCTTGAAGATGCTCTATGCATTGCCGGCCGAGCAATACGAAGTAGATCCAGTGGTTGCGGATGCGTTAGATAAGCTTTTGATTCTCCACGCTGACCATGAGCAAAACTGCTCTACCTCAACGGTGCGCATTGTAGGCTCATCGAAGGCCAGCATATACTCCTCTATCTCAGCAGGCATCAATGCCTTGTGGGGACCGCTGCATGGTGGTGCCAACCAGGAAGTAATTCTGATGCTGGAAGCCATTAAGAAAGACGGTGGCGATACGGAGAAATGGATCAACAAAGCAAAAGACAAAAACAGTGGCTTCCGCCTGATGGGCTTTGGCCATCGCGTGTACAAAAATTTCGACCCGCGTGCCAAGATCATTAAAAAGGCCGCTGACGATGTATTGAAAAAATTGGGTGTGAACGACCCGGTGTTGGAGATCGCCACCAAACTAGAAGAGGTAGCCTTGCGTGATCCTTATTTCATCGAACGCAAATTGTACCCGAATGTGGACTTCTATTCAGGCATCATTTACCGCGCCCTGGGCATACCGGTAGATATGTTTACAGTAATGTTTGCCATGGGCCGTTTGCCGGGATGGATTGCACAATGGAAAGAGATGCGCGAAAACAAAGAACCAATCGGTCGTCCCCGGCAGATTTACACCGGCCAAAACCTGAGACCGTACGTACCTATCAGCAAGCGATAAGATGGCACTCGTGGATGATTTTAATGCAGCCGTAGCCAAGTCAAAAGAGCTGACGAAGCGCCCGTCAAACGAAGAGTTGCTTGACTTGTATGCGCTGTTTAAGCAGGCCAGCGAAGGAGACGTGAGTGGCGACCGGCCGGGTGGGTTTGATTTCAAAGCCATCGCCAAGTACGATGCATGGGCTTCAAAAAAGGGTAAGACCAAAGATGGCGCCATGCAAGAGTACATCGACCTGATGGCGCGATTGACCGCAGCGTATTCATAAGTTCTACCATTACCTTGCCCCTTTTCTATCAGCCGGATATTCTTTCTAATCATCTCACGGAAGAAGATACCCGTCATGCCATAAAGGTGCTTCGGCTTACTGAAGGCGATAAAATTGAGTTAACGGATGGCAAAGGAAATTTTCACGTTGCTCAACTGACTACTGACACAAAAAAGGGCGCCTTCAAAATTCTTGAATCAAAGTCAGTCGCTAAAAAAAAATTCTCCATACACCTGGCCGTGGCACCAACAAAAAATAGTGACCGCGTAGAGTGGATGGTGGAGAAATGTACCGAGATCGGGATCGACAAAATAACGTTTCTGCTCTGCCATAAGTCCGAGCGCAAAAGCATCAACTTGGAGCGAATTCAAAAGGTAGCCATCAGCGCACTGAAGCAATCGCATCAAGCCTGGTTGCCGGAGATCACTGGTATGGTACGGTTCAATGACTTTGTTTCAAGAAGTACGGAGGCTCAAAAGTTTACCGCCTACGTTGATTTACAAAATCAAACTCATTTAAAACAAGTCGCCAAACCGACTGATGAAATTTTAGTGCTAATTGGCCCCGAGGGTGATTTCTCAAAAGAAGAATTGGATATAGCTACCTCAAACAATTTTATAAAAGTTAGTCTTGGTGAAAATCGGCTGCGAACAGAGACTGCAGTCGTTGTTAGTTGTTCCATCTTAAATTCCCTTTAGGGAATTGTAGTTGCTGCAAAAATCCCCTGTCTTGGTAATCGCATACCTCTTCATCAAGTTATCCATGATAGTCTTTGAACGCTTCAACTTCTGCCCAACAGGCACTTTAAGATTGGGGTGAATACTGAGCTCATTAGGAATATTGTCTTTCATGTCCATAAATTCGATGATGTGAAATAAATACACCAAGCATGGTTTTCGAACAGTTTTCGATACAACGTCAGAATAGAATGACGGACTCCACAAGTTGAAATTATGGTAAAAGGGAAGCTGAAAGAAAGGAGTGTGTGGTAATGGCAATTCAATAATTTTTCTCCCACTTCCCGGTGTTAACCAATTTGATTTATCAGGTGTATAAGGCATAAGCGGAAGTTTGCTGGTAACTTGTCCAAAACCTTCATTTTTAAGTCCGTTTTTAAATAACATTTTATGTGAAACCTTCAAAACGAAATTCATGATAGACCAAAAGCCTGACGAATCATAGGTGAAACCCAGTTGATCAAGTTCGTCAATGAGTTCATTGTTCATACTATACCCAGGAGATCGGAATCCAATTGGCTTTCTACCGGTTGTTTGAAAAATTAATTCATTGCACTTGACAATTTCCTCCTTGCGCTGTCCTCTTTCCAGACCTGCCAACCCAAACGGATGAGAAAAGGTGTGATTTTCAATCTCATGTCCATCTAAGTGGGCTTTTCTTACAGTGCCTTTCACCGATTGACTTTGTAGCTCATCGCCCACCACAAAAAAGGATGCTTTGATATTATGATCTGAAAAAAAATTAAGTGCTCGCTCAAAAGCTGTCTTATAAAATTGCTCTAAAGTTTCAGTGTTATAGTTGACATTATTGATCTGGTAAAAATTTAAGAGTTTTATTGGTGAATCGACATCCACATGAACCAAGAGAGACAATTCTTCTTTCATAGAATGATAGAATGGAAGAACTATATGACAACGTTCTTAATCGGCAACTCCAGAATCACGCCATAGTCTCTCACACTTGATTGAATAAAGTTGGCTTGATATTTCGTATAAAACCCAAGTGCCCCCTTATTTGATTTAAGTATTTGACCTGTTATTGTATCGTATTTTTTAGACTTGTAATCCTCAACGGCATGCTTCAATAAAAGATGGGATATTTTTATGTTATTACTCAAGGTGATGGATCTGTATTTTTCAATCACCCCGATAGTTAAAATCTCAAACGAAGTACCTGTGTCTTCAAATTTTTTGAGCAATGGGTCTGGTTTGTATTTCATTAAATCAATAATTACTCCTATCCTGCTTAAATCCGTAATCACAGCTACAACCATTACCCAACCTATAAGAAAAAAATGATGCGGTATGGCCGACCGTATCAAGGAATAAGGCTTCTTATTAGTAACGATCATCCCAACATATTGATTGTTGTAAAAGGCAAGGAAGCACTTTAGGTAATTCAATTTTGGCAAAACCTTGTAGTAAAACTTCTTCATGAAGATTCCACCCATCATAACAACGAAACTGTCCGGCAGAACGGATTTGTGGATTTCAGAGATCACATTCATTTGATCAGCATCATCCGGGTTAAAATCAACTATTGATATATTTTCCATTTTGAAAGTCAGCTTATGTTCATAAAATAATAGGTCTTTTTACTTCTCTGCAAATTTAACTTCTAACTTTAAGCTGTTTTTCTGAATTGTCTATGAAAGCTACTGAGGCACAAAAAGAAATTTTATCCTTAATTGACGTCATTAATTATCACAACGACCTCTATTATCAGAAAAACAAATCAGAAATCTCCGATCAGGAATTTGATGAGCTCCTCAAAAAACTGCAAAAACTAGAGGAAGAGTTCCCCCAGTTCAAGCAGCCCGACTCACCTACCCAGCGCGTGGGCGGTACCATTACCAAAGAATTTGAAACCGTTGCACATCGATACCCCATGCTGTCGCTGGGCAACACCTATTCCGAACAAGAGTTAATAGACTTTGACGGTCGTGTGGCCAAAGGGCTGGAAGGCGAGCCATACGAATACTTTTGCGAATTGAAATTTGATGGCGTGTCCATCAGCCTGACCTATGAAAATGGTTTGCTTACCCGCGGTGTGACACGAGGTGACGGTGTGCGGGGTGACAATGTCACGGCCAACGTGAAGACCATCCGGTCGATACCATTGAAGGCCAAAGGAAAGAATCTGCCAGCCTCATTTGAAGTGCGAGGAGAAGTATTTCTTCCACGAAAAGTATTTGAGCAACTCAATAAAGATCGCGAGGACATTGGTGAAGAGACCTATGCCAACGCGCGAAACACAGCCAGCGGCACGCTCAAAATGCAAGACTCCTCCATCGTGGCACAACGCAAGCTTGATTGCTTCACGTATTTTTTATTGGGCGAAGACACGGGCATCGCCACACACGAAGCGGGCATTAAAAAACTGGAGGCCTGGGGCTTCTCTGTATCCCCCACCTATCGCAAATGCAAAAGCATCAAGGAAGTACTTCAGTACATTGCCGAGTGGGAGACAAAACGGCAAGACTTGCCCCTGGACACAGACGGAGTGGTGATTAAAGTAAACAACCTCGATCAACAATCGCGGCTCGGGTTTACTGCAAAAAGTCCGCGTTGGGCCATTGCGTTTAAGTATAAGGCCGAGAGCATGAGTACGCGACTCAACGGCATCACCTACCAAGTGGGCCGCA
>JAIENH010000516.1 GCA_019751475.1 Cyclobacteriaceae bacterium | reverse complement strand
ATTTTTGCAAGGCTGAATTATTTCTCCCCCTGTGGGGGAGATTACGAGGGGGCTGCACAAAATCACGCCAGCCCTTGTTCGGTGCGCCCCGATTGCCAAATCGCGAATCCCGCACATCGGGGCTTCCTCATAGCTCGCTCCCGCATTCACTCCGTTCATGCTCCTTGCTCGCACCCTACCTCCTGCTCGCGGACTCACCCCGCTGAAACATCGGGGTTCGCCTGGGCGGCTCGCATGGTTACAACTGGCCAGCGCACATCAACGCACGCAGTTTCTTTACAATTACTTGGTACTTGAAAAACTGTAGGTAACAAGTGTGAAAGTTGGTCATAGGCACTCAACCACTCACTCACAGAAAGAATAAAAATATTGGCTTAAATTTGACGACATAAAATCGAATTTATATGGCCATAAACAAAGTAGAACTGCACCGGGTTTTTGCAGCACCAGTAGAAAAAGTATTTAAGGCGTTCATAGAGGCCGATGCAATGGCTTCTTGGTTGCCTCCCTATGGCTTTGTCTGTAAAGTGCACAGCATAGATGCGAAAGATGGCGGGACTTACAAAATGTCGTTCACAAATTTCACTACTGGCAAGAGCCATTCGTTTGGTGGTGAATATCTAAAAGTCGTACCCAATGAATTGTTAAAATACACCGACCAATTTGACGACCCAAATTTGCCAGGGCAAATGATTACCACTGTTCAACTGAAAGCTGTTATATGTGGGACAGAGCTTTTTGTAACACAAGAAGGCATACCCAGCGCAATCCCAACTGAGATGTGTTATTTGGGTTGGCAAGAATCGTTGGACAAATTAAAACGTTTGGTGGAACCAAATATCCCAGACGCTTAACCAGTAACCATTTAGAATAATATCTAAACACAACGCAAATTTACGGGCGTGCGGTTCGTAAGCCGACAAGGGTGCGCTGCGCCTGCTTCAAAAAAATCTCCACCTTCACTCAGTCGCTTGCTCCGCGCTCCATCGTTCAGGTAGTATTTTTTACTTGCAGCCCTTGCACCTTGCTCACCGTTCCCGTGAGGGGGCGTTATGTTTAAATATATATTCCGTTTCCGCATAGGTGGCTGGTGGCTGCTGGGCGGTGTTTGGTGCAAGTGGGTTCGCCCATTTATGTACCACCGTTTGTCCACGTGCAGTGCGCGTGAGGTTTGGCTTCGGGTCTTCTGGCTTGAGGTTGGCATATCAGAGCTTCCTTTTTAGGGGCTCTTTTTTGTCGACACGGAGCAGGGCAAAAATGCCGAACAATCCTTTGACTGAAAATTATCTCATTGATTTTCGGAAAGTGATTCTCAACTTAACCACAACAAAAAGGTTCAAGCAAAGATAGGCTGGCTCGCACGTGCCATCTAATACGGTCTGTCAAGGTCAAGCCCTACGGGTTTTTAAAAAAATCTCCACCTTCCTTCGTCAGGTAGTATTTTTTCAAAAAACCTTGCCATCCCTTCCATCGCCAGCCTGATGGATGGCTTTCTCTTTTTTTTCCGTTTTTTTCTCTTTTAAAATGTCTCTTGGGGCGGTGCTTAAATTTTTAAGCATCACTATGAAAACTCCAAGAATCAAAACACATCAAATGAAAAACGCTTATACGGAAAACCATTTCTTCATCCTCTCGAAAGGCCTCAACGCTGGCAAGCCTTTGGGAAAACCTTGCCCAAATTGTTTCGTGCTGTTCGCGAAAAGCGAAGAGGAAAGAAATCAATTGTACTGGCTCTGCTATGGCTTATGGCAAGGGAACTTCTTCCGCCCGTTCCTTACCGGCTCGGTCATCCCGTTCATTAAATTGGGTGACCTTAAAACTGTAATTGCTGAAGCCCTTTCAAAAATTGACTTGAATGAATTCGAAAAGTCAATTTCAATGATGCAAGGTTTGCAAAATCACCAAGAAAATATTTCCAAACAATTGGAGCTTATCAGGCAGGCAAAGAAATCGCTCATGTACAGGGTTTTGAAATAATGAAAATGAGTAACTCTAAGAACATGACCGACACTGTGGAAACCTCCACACACCAAGCCCAACAAATCTGGATGATAGATGAAGCGGATTTGTTCTCAATGTTGGAAACAAGCGGGAAGGAATGTTACGGTGAAAAATTCTCACTCTGGAAAGAAGACTTTCCAACGCTGAGAAAATTGCTCATCTATTTTTTTGCTGACAGTGAACGCGCAGTTAACGAAGGATTGGATTTGAAAAAGGGCATCATGCTGTCAGGGCCTGTCGGCTGCGGCAAGACGAGCATCATGTCGTTGGTCAGGTATTTTCAAAATGAAAACCTTAGACACACCATGAAGCCGTGTAGGGAGATTGTTCTCGAATTCTTTTCAAAAGGTTTTGACACAATTTCAAAGTATGACAAATCATTTCATTGTGTGGATGGGTTGTTGCTGCCAAAAGCTTATTGCTTTGATGATTTGGGGTTGGAGAAAGAAGCAGTTTATTATGGCAACCAATGCGATGTGATGAAGGAAGTGATTTTATCACGGTATGACTTGTTCGAGAGCATTGGGATGCTCACTCACTTTACAACAAACCTTACTCCGGAACAATTGGAAATCCGCTATGGAGAAAATATTGCGAGCAGGTTGGAGGCAATGGTGAATTTTGTTGAATTTGATAAAGCCACCCTTGACAAGCGGAGGTTCAAACCTAAACACTAGAAAAAAAGAAGGCCTCCTCACGGAAGCCTTCTTGCCTTTTAGTTTCGTGGCCGTCCCATCTTCTTTGCCAGCCACTTCATCAACAGCGAGAGCGTGAAGCTTACTACCGCACCAACGGTTGCCAGTATCACTGTCTTTACCAAGTCGTGCAGTTGCAAACTACCAATGATGGTGAGCACCGTGCCACCGACAGTTCCGGCCACCTCGCTGGTGTGTCCGTTATGTGCTGCCATTGCTCTGTTGTTTGGTTTCACCTCCGCTATTCCCATCAACAGCAGTCTGGCTCACGGCCGTCATCACACCACCGGCCACGGTGATGTAACCCGCCACGGTAATCACGGCAGCTGGCAGTGCTATGGGAGCAGCAAGAAGCGCACCCCCTGCAGCTGCGAGTGCAAGCCCAATGTTCCGTAGCACCCGGAAAAATTTTGGTGTAGGTGCTTTCATCCTTTCAATTACGTTCATGTTTATTTGGATTTGATTGTCATAAATACTTTCTCCTTTCGTTCCAAAGCTTGCAGCACAAGTGCTTTCAGCTTCTCATTCGCCAACCTTGATTCGCTCCCCTTCCCAGGGGCTATCAAGTTTGTCACTGGTGCAATACAGCCCTTCAAGTGAAGTTTAGCATCGGTAGCAGGGTGAATCAGTATCCAACTCCTGTTTGGCACGTCCACCACCAAAAGGTGCGCCCCGTATTTTTGCACGAACCTTTTTCTTAGCTCATACCTTCCTTCGGGTATGCACGAGATGTAGCGCTGGTTCTGGAGCCAAGGGAGCTCGATGGTATAGCAAACAAGTTTGCCATTGCACCGAAGCTCCCCGTTAGTTCCGTCAGGTTCATAACTCCTGATAAGCTCGAGCTCCATTACACACCACCGTCAACGGCCACCAATTGCAGCGCATTGAATGCCCCGTTCTTCAATGGATAGAATGCCCCATTTATGAACTGCAGGAACTCAATGCCAAATGCAACGAAAAGTGGTTTGGTACTCGCTGGAGTGACCGCGTTGGTCAACACGACAGCAGCCTCATTTTGTGGTCCGAGCACAATCTCCGGAGTGGCCGAAGTGTTTACCACATAGCTGCCGGTTTCAAAGTCTACCTCCACACCTGCAGCAATCAACTTGAAATGGGTTGCACCTTGCGGTGCTCCAATCATGTTGCCAGGGATGTATGCTGGAACATCAATTGTTAAGTTGCCTGCAGCGCGGTCAATCGCGGCAGTGAACGGAGCAAAAAATGTGCTGCCAAGCTTTCCGTCCAAATTGAACTCAAAGCCCTTCAGCAACTCCGCTTCACCGTCAATCACATTGCGTTGCCCACGCGTGTTGGTAGCATCTGCCTGAATCACTTTCACCATCTCGCGGGTGAGCCTGCTGGTCATCCGGCTATCAGCGATGTTGATGAGCAATGCGCGAAGCGCAGTCCTCAACAGTTTGCCGGCCGCACCAGCGCGGCCGAATTCAGCACCGTTCTCACGCGTCCGAACAAAGTTCGGGTCGTTCTGAATTCGAGAAGCATCAACACCGCCTTTTTCACGCGCAAGGAATCCATCTTGTTGGGATTTGTAGAAACTCACGCCCCCCATTTGTCCTTGGAGTTTGATAACCCCTTTTTGTCTTGCCATTAGTTTAAAAAATTTAGTTGTCCAACCTGTTCACGGCACAGTCTGGTTAAGCCTTCATTGCAATGAAGCCCAAACTTATCCGATGAAATCTTCAAGACATAAAGTGTTGTACCGTGTATGAATCTATCCGCAACTTTGTTCCGTTATTTCCAAAAATGGTTTACATTAACTCCAGAGCTTTGTATAGCTATTTCAGTAAGTCAATTTAAACTGTATAGTTATTTTAGTAAAGGACAAAGTATAGATAAAGCATGGATGAAGCATAGATAGTGCATGAGAACGGAACGAATCATCATCTACCCAAAGGATATCCAGCGCATCACTGGAAAGAGTGAACGTTATGGGAGGCTATTGCTCAAACGCATCAAAGACCGACTGGGAAAGGAAGACCATCAGTTTGTTACGGTTGATGAATTCAGCACTTACACAGGAATAAAAATTGAACAAGTAAACGAGCGATTGATATAAGGGCATCTCTAAAAACCCGTTTTAAAATTTTTCACTTTCTGATCCATCGGATTTGTTCTTTATCAGCTTAAAAG
>JAIENH010000657.1 GCA_019751475.1 Cyclobacteriaceae bacterium | reverse complement strand
TCTGCCGGATAGCGGAATACAATTTTATCTACCGAGTCGCGCAGCAAGCGAGTAAATCGCTTATCGCGCCAATCATTAAACCCGCGATTGAATTGTCCTTCCAAAAAGCCATCCACTGTGTACACTTCGTTTTCACCATTAAGCCGCACGTGCGTAAAACCGCTGCCACCAAACTGTCCGTTGTTGCCGGGTGCAGGTGTGAAACCAGTTTTGCCAATCCAAAGATCAGCTTCTACATCATCGCCTTCCATCACGGTCACACGGGTGCCCGTACTGTCGCCTACCTGGAAGTCATTCCACTTCTCTTTTCTCTTAGACACAATGCGCTGAGGCTGAAGATCCATCAGCGAACGCAACGCAGTAATAGCGCCTCCTTGCTCCAGTCGGCCGGTGCGGTCACCTGACTTGAGTTCCCAACGCTTGCCCGATCTTGCCAACTTAATCTCACTCTGGGCGCGAGGGCTTTTGATTATTATGGCAGTCACTTTTGTTGAATCAATAGTTGCGAGCGTTTTGGGCAAATTGCTCTCCAACGAAGGTGAGCGAAACACCCGGATAGCCACAAATATTAATACAAGACCACCCAGCAGGGCGATCAATTTCAGATTGTTAGCGTTCTTCATAATTCTCACTCATTCTTTTAAATCGTGTCATTCTATTTCGCTGCATGCGCACCAATCCATAGCCAATCACCAGTAGGATGGGCAACAGAAAATTTCCATACTTCAACAATGTCTTCGTAGTATCTTCCAGTTGGCGAATCGGTCGTGTAGTCACTCCCTTCGTTCGCAAATCAATAAGCCCTGTATCATCCGAGAGCCAGTCGATTGAATTGACCACGAGGTTGACATTATCCGGCTGAAGTCTTCGAGCCTGTTGACCCGGGCCATTCACTGCCAAGTCACCATCGCCAATCACAACCATTTTCGAATTATTGTTACCGGCTAATTTGCCTTCTACCACACCGGCTACTACAAGGCCACTTTGAGGAAAGTCTGCCTCGGTCCACTGCTTCTGAATA
The DNA here is from genome assembly GCA_019751475.1 of Cyclobacteriaceae bacterium. GTDB lineage: Bacteria > Bacteroidota > Bacteroidia > Cytophagales > Cyclobacteriaceae > ELB16-189. The sequence goes on along the minus strand of JAIENH010000657.1, from coordinate 3,809 downwards.
TCAAATTGAAGCGGTGCCTTCTGTGAGCCAGATTGCTCGGACGAAAACGCCAGGGGAGTAAAGCGCTTGCTGGTATCTCCGGTAAACGTGACCGGGCTAACAAATTCAAACAAAACTGTCTCGAGTCCTTTTGTGATGGGATGATTGGCAAACCTTGACACTGCGGGCAAGTAGGGAAATGACATCTGACTTTGGAAAGAGAAAAATCCCTGCTGCTGTTGCACCGTTACGCTTCCGCACTTTGCATCAACCACAAAAGCATCTTGCACCGTAATACCTTTCTGCGCCAGCCAATTCTCCAAACCGGTTGATACCGGCATGCCATACGATTGCTGCAAATTACCATCCACGCGATTGATGGCCACAAGCACACGACCACCCCGCGCGAGAAAGGCATCTATTTTTTGCAAATGAAAAGCCGGAATACTATCGGTCGGCCGGATGATGGCAAGGGTCTTCACCGTTGCCGGAATATCAAGTGAATCCAAGCGAACATCTTGCGTTTCGTAAAGCACATGCAATTGCTCTGAAGCTTGCATCATGTCGGCAATGGGCGGCTCACCGTGTCCTTGCAAAAAACCGATTAATGGTTTGTTGGCTACCGATATCTTCTTAATGGCTGTTGAAAGTGCGTACTCCATCGCTGCGCCCGGTTGTACAAAAGGAATAACATCACGCTTGTCGCCCAGGCTGATGGACGCACCCAGAAAAGCTTTTTGCTGTTTCATCTGGTCTTTCTCCCGCACGTTGATCATTACCGGCTGAATGCCATTCTGCGTGGCCTGCTGCTCGGTGCTTTCACTTTCGTTAGGATTGATAAACTCATAAGCAATCATGCCGCCAGAACGATTTGCATACTCCACCAGCAAATCCTGAAAGTCTTGCTTGGTTTTGCCGATGTTGGCCGGCAGGTCTTGGGAGAAATAAGCCTTTACCGTCACCGGTTCTTCTAAGCCCTTTAGAATATCGATGGTTGCTTTGCTTAACGTGTATTGCTTGTCATCGGTAAAGTCGAGGCGCAAGTGCAGTTCATTCGATAGGAAGTTAATCACCAGCACAATGCCGACTACCAATATGGTTGTGATCAGAAGTTTCTGTTTCATATCTATCAATTCAGATTACGTTTGGTTAGGGACAATTCGGAAAGGAAAAGTCCCAGGAAAATGACCGAACCAAAATAAATGATGTCGCGGCTGTCTACCACACCCCGCGACATGCTTTCAAAATGATTGCTCAGGCTGAGCGTGGTGAACAATTGAGCAAGAAATCCTGTGAAGTTGCTCGCCAACACCTCGAAAATAATGTGAAAGAACAAGCCAATAGAAAGCGACAACAAAAATGCCACGATTTGATTATTGGTGATACTGCTGGCATACAACCCTACGCTGATGTAAGCAGCACTCATCAACACCAGGCCACCGTAGCCGCAGAGAATTTCACCCGCGTCCAGGTTGCCGATTTTAGAAAGTGTGATGACGTAGGGAAACGTGAAGAACAAAGCAATCATAACCAGCACTAGTGCCGAAAGAAATTTTCCCAACACGACTTGCCGGTCGGTCACCGCTTTGGTGAGCAGTAATTCGATGGTACCTGTCTTCTTCTCTTCTGCCAGCAGACGCATCGTCAAGGCAGGAGTGAAAAAGAACAGCGTCCAATAGGCAATACTGAAGAACGACTGAAGGCTGGCCTGCCCTACTAGAAAAATATCAGAGCCAAATAGCCAGGTAAAAAAACCGCTGAAGCCTAAAAAAAGCACCAACAATATGTAGGCGATGAGCGAATCAAAGTACGATTGAAGTTCCTTTTTAGCGATAGTCCAAACTGCGTTCATATCAATTCATGTGTTAATAATTGTTTTTTAATTGTCATCCCGCTACAGCGGGAGCTATTTCATAGTTAGATTTCTGAAAATATCCTCCAGGCGTGTTTCGATCGGGATGAGCTCGCTGAGCATCCAGTTTTTCTGGACACAGAGATTAAATATCTCGCGCTTGGATGATTGGCCCGAGGCGCTCTGCACCTCAAAGCGGTTGAGGTTCTTATCCACCAACTCCACCAGGTCAACTGATTTCATTCTTCTCAGCTCATGCAGAATTTCATCCGCGCCAGCGTCTTCAATCCGCACCTTGATGATCTCCTGACCGGTAGCTTGCTTACGCAAGTTTTCTGCTGTACCATCTGCTACAATTTTTCCCTTGTTAATAATAAGGATGCGATCGCACGTGGCCTCTACTTCCGGCAGGATGTGCGTACTCAACACCACTGTCTTAGCTTTTCCCAACTCACGAATCAGTTTTCTGATTTCCACAATTTGATTGGGGTCCAATCCGGTAGTAGGTTCGTCTAACACCAAAATCTCCGGGTCGTGAATCATGGCCTGCGCCAAGCCCACACGCTGGCGGTAACCTTTTGAAAGCTCTCCGATCTTTTTGTGCTTCTCTGCATTCAGTCCGCAGACGCTCACCATTTCGCGTACGCGCTTGCCGATATTGCTTTTGGTCATGCCCTGCAGGGCCGCACAAAATTCCAGGTAGTCGATCACCGGCATATCCAGGTATAAAGGATTGTTCTCTGGCAAGTAGCCAATGTGCTTCTTCAAGTCGTCACTGTGATCGCGCACCGACTTGCCACCCAGCCGCACATCACCTTCCCCGATAGAAAGGTATCCGGTAATCATTTTCATGGTGGTACTCTTGCCCGCCCCGTTGGGGCCCAAAAATCCAAGCACTTCGCCCGGCTTTACCTCAAAGGAGATGTTGTCCACCGCCTTTTGGTAGCCGTATTGCTTGGTTAGGTTTTCAATTTGAATGTTCATAGTACAGGCTTAAATTTTCCGGATGCAAAAATAAATCTTCTCTAAAAAAAGCAAAGGCCCCGCTACTGGCAGGGCCTTTTTTTAAGTTTTTATGGGTTTTTCTCTATTGACGAATAAGCCACTTCACGAAGAAAACCACACCAATCAGCATGGCGATGCCCCCGATAATCCAGAAAACATTGCCCCCGATAATAAGACCTACAATACCGACCGCCCCAAAGATGGCTGCCAGCTTTAAATCATTATCCATGCCCGCTTTGGAGGCTTGCACGGTAGTCGGGCGATTTTCCTTTTTGGCCGCTACGTATTTCTTAATTTCCTTTTTTATTTCCTTCCGTACCTGCTTGCGCTCTGTTTTGCTCAGTTGAGCAAAGGTCTTAGGCGCGGCTGATACTGCCGAGGCCTCCGCCAAAACAACAAGCTGGGCTTCTACGCTTGCCGTCAGGGTAGCTGGGTCTACCGCAAGGGGTGATTCCGCAACTTCGGCAGCTTTTGACTTCTTGCCGGCATAATAGTTATGATGATCAAAGTTGTACGAATACTTCGGAGCAGAACAAGATGCCAAAACAATGACAGACAGCAGGGTGATGATTATTTTTTTCATAACTATGGAGTGGTTTTATTTTTTCGCAAAATACGATTGAAAAAACGTTTCTCAAACTCCCAAAAGAAATGGAATTGACCAAGCAAAAATCCATACAACAGCAAAAAGATGTTGTAAATCGGCAGGATGAGGATGTAGTAGACTATTTTAGCCCACCATGGAACCGGTTGCGGTGCGAAAATCCAATGAAGCAGGGGCTTGGCCAGCAACGCCACCGTAGTGCCTGTGCAGGCAAAGACAATTAGTATAACGATAACCTGAAAGGCACTCTGTACTTTCCATCGCTGTTGAAGTCGGTCGATCCAGGACACGCTGAGGGTTTAAAAGTCCGAAAATAAGAATTATTTGGAAGCAAAAACCCGCCACGCATCGGTTTGAGGTAGTGGCGCA
>JAIENH010000671.1 GCA_019751475.1 Cyclobacteriaceae bacterium | reverse complement strand
TCACGTCAGGCAAGTTGATCGATCGCTTTTGCTAACGCGTGGTCGCGAGCGGTCACCACATTTCCGGCATCGTGGGTACTTAGCTCAATGCTCACCGTATTCCAGGTGTTGGTCCAGGTGGGATGGTGATCCATTTTTTCGGCCGCCAGGGCCACGCGCGTCATAAAGCCAAACGCTTCCGAAAAGTCTTTGAATTGAAATGTCTTTTTCAGCTTGTTGCTTTCTTCCTTCCACATACCGTAAAAATTTAAGGATAATGTTACGGAATTTTTTCGGGTTTAACTGCTGATGTATTTATCCCGCTGATACCGCAGATTAAGTAAAATGCACGCAGATTTAGCAGAAAAATCCTTAGTTCGCTTCAGCGTAATCCGCGTAAGTCTTCAATTCGCGCTAAACTGCGGGAAAAAATTTAGAAATATCTGGCATTGGTATCCTACAGAGCCACGATACCTTCGATAACGGCCACTTTTTTATACACGTCAATTACAGATTGACTGGATGGCATCATCATTTGGTAGGTAAGGCTTATGTACTTGCCCTTTTGCGATGCCCGCTCCTGGGCTGTGGTATGCAGAGGAAAGAGCTGACGCAGCTCTTCTTCTTTTGCGGCTGGCACTATAAACTTGAATACATAGAGCGATGGCCAGGCGTAGTGCTTGTCTAATTTTTCTCGAAACGAATCAAACCATTCAGGGCCCATGCGTAAAAAAGAAGGGCTTGAAATTTCAAGCCCTTCATCCTGTTTCTTAAAAGAACTTGTATCGTTTGTCTTCCACTTTGGCCGCGTCTTTCAGTGCTTCGGTGATGTAGTAGCCACCACGACCGTTCAGTGTTTGCAGCAACTGATTTTTGAACATGGAAAAATCACCAATAGCAGGGGCAGATGTTTTGTTTTGCACATCAGCCATAACCACTCCGTTTTCACCCATGATTGGCTTGGAGCGCTTACCATTCTCTACGGAGAAAAGTGAACCGATCACCACCGGGTCAAAGCCCGCACCGGGCATGGAGTTGGTGTTCATCTTCAGGTCGTTTAATGAATTCACCGATGCATCGTTGCCAAACTGCTTGGCCAATTCATCCAGTGCTTCCGTTTTGCCGGTAAGTTTTGATACAATGTATTTGCCTTTCAGTTGATTCCGCACCAGCGGTGTGATTTGTTCTTTTACTTTCTCGAATGATTTAATTCCTTTCTCCGTTTCGCCAGTCATCACAGCCACCACGTAGTTGTCAGTCAAATCAAATACGGTCGATACTTTTCCAACTTTCGCTTCGCGGAAAAGCCATGTAACGATCTGGCGGGCCTCGCCCAGGTTGTTGATTCTTCGCTCGTTGGTGCCAAGATCATTGGCTTCAAATACGGAAAGACCTTCTTTCTTTGCCTTCTCCTTAAAATTTTCAATTCCAGAAAGATCGGCTGCAAAGGAGTCCGCTTTGCGCAAAGCTACGTTCATTGTTTCATCACTTGGGGTAATGCTTCGCTCAATGCTTGATACCCAATATGAAGTATTGTCTTTCACTCCGGTCACTTCGATAATGTGATAGCCGAAATCAGTTTCTACTACATCCGCCAGCAATCCGGTTTTCTTGGCATCGAATACGGCTTTTTCAAATGGCTTCACCATCTGGCCAGAGGTGAACCAACCCAAATCGCCACCGCGTGAGGCTGTTCCATCTGATCCGAACTCGCGCGCTTTGTCAGCGAAGCTCGCGCCTCCCTTAATTTCTTTTAAGATCTTTTGGGCTTTATCCTTGGCAATTTTTTTCTTCTCAGGAGTGGTATCGTCCCACTTGATAAGAATATGACTTGCCTTGGCATTCGCCACGGTGTCTTTAGTGATTTTGGTGATTTTGAAAACTTTGTAGTTGGCACCATCCAGCATTGGCCCAATCAATTGACCGGCTGCCAGGCTTTCACGCTGATTGCTAAGCTGGCTGGGTAGGCTTGCAATGGTATACTTGGTGTAGGCACTGGTGCCGTCCGTGTTAGAAGAAGCAAACACGGAATCTTCTGTAGTGGTCTTAAATTCAGCACTAAGCTTAGCCATTTCTTCGCGCACGGCTGTTGAATCTTCTGAAGAGGCCACTACCGGGAAAGTGACGTAGCTAAGGCTGCGGGTATTTTCAACTTTATACTTTGCTTTGTTTTTATTGTAGTACTCTTTCAAATCGCTGTCGGCAACTTTTACGAGTGAATCACCCACTGCGTAGAAAGGAACGTAGAGATACTTCACTTCGGCCACATCGTTTTGTGTGTGGTAGTCCTGCTCGGCTTCGGCTTCTGTTACGTAAGCGGTTTTGATGATGAGATTCTCAAACTTAATGCGCTCACGGGCTGGTCGCAAGTCGTTCTTAAACATGTCCCAGCGAATGCGGGGCTCCGAGCCTGCCGGCATAGCATCCAGTTGCTTCAGATAGGAAATCAATTTGTTGCGATCAAAACGCCCGGCTGAATCCAGGAACGCTGACTTTACACCTTCGTCAATATTTTTGCCTTGCACCATATCCCACAATTCATCTTCAGATACTTTAATGCCGACTTTTTCGTACTGGGGTTGAATAGCATTGCGTGCCATCAGCAGATCCCACGCCTGGTTTTGCAAGGTAGGGCGCTCGCGCTCGCCCGGTTGACGACCGAAGTTTAAGATGTAATTGTTTTCACGCTCTTGAACCGCGGCCTGATATTCTTCTAATGAAATGGCATGCCCAGCAATCTCACCTACTTCGCGGTCGCTTCCGCCAAAGACCGACCTCGGCCCGCTGCCAAAAAGATCACTGCCTACGATAAATGCACCCATGGACAAGGCAATGGCCCCAACTACCCACTTGGTCATCTTTGTTCTCAACGTACCTATTAATGCCATACAGAATAAAAAATTAGCTCGTTCGTAAAATTCAAGCCCAAAAACCTTTTGGACAGGGCCGCAAATTTAAACCCTTTGTGCTATTCGGCAAAAACCGCTGGAAAGTATTCAGGTGGGCTAAAACAGCTTGTAAATCAGGGCTTTCTACTCGTCCTGGCCATCTTTTTCCACGTGCACCTTTACCGTTTCGATCAGGTTGCCTTTGGTGGATTGAATGGTGAATGTAAACGGGGGCACCAGCACGGCATCCCCCTTCTTGGGAAAATCTTCGGTGTAGGAGAGAATGAGTCCGCCCAGGGTCTCGTAGTCGCCAAAGGGCAGTTGCCAATGAAACTTTTCGTTGAGGTAATCTACTTCGAGGCGGGCGCTGACAAGATAGGTTTGATCATCGATTTTTTGTTCCACCAGGTCGTCTGCATCGTGCTCATCTTCGATGTCGCCAAAGATTTCTTCAATCACATCTTCCATACTCACGAGGCCGGCTGTTCCTCCAAATTCATCCACCACAATAGCCAGACTTCTTCTTTCTTTTATCAATTGCACCATCAGGTCATTGGCCATCGTGGTCTCGGTCACAATGCTCATGGGTGTGAGGATCTCCTCAATGGTAGTTGGATTCTTGAAGAGCGCAGCGGAGTGGCAGTAGCCAATCACATCGTCAATCGTTTCACGATACACCACAATTTTAGAATGGCCGCTTTCCACGAAGGCTTCTTTCAACTTTTCAATGCCGTCTTCCAGCGCGATGGCGGAAATCTCTGTGCGGGGCACCATACACTCGCGCACTTTTACTGTTTTAAACTCCAGGGCGTTGTGCAAGATCTTTTTATCCAGCTCAATATCTTCATCTTCATGTCGCACCTTCTGCATGTTGCGCAGGTAGTGGTTCAAGTCGGTAAGACCGAAGAGTGGCTTTTCTTCCGAATACTCCAAACGCAAAATGTGCGTGATGACCAACTTCGAAAGATTTACAATGGTGAATGTGATGGGTGCCAGCAATGTGTACACCACTACAAAAGGCAGTGCCAATGTCGACAATACGAGGTTGGGATTGATCATGAATAAACTCTTCGGCAAAAATTCTGCGGTAAACAAAATCAGCAGTGTAGATAAAGCAGTTTGGATGAGAAGAATGGAGGGTTCGTTGCTGAGCGAGCCAGGCAGGTAGGTTACGAGTAGAGGCTCAAAAATTTGGGCCATTACGTTACCGAAGATCACAAGGGCGAGCGTATTACCGATCAGTGTGGTGCCGATAAACCGGGAGGGATTTTGCATGAAAAAGGCCATGATCTTGCCCGACCATACACCTTGCTTTCCCTGCAGCTCTATTTGCAGACGGTTAGCCGATAAAAAAGCAATTTCAATCCCCGAAAAGAAGAACGAGAAAATAAGTGAACCCATGATCCAGACGTACTGTGCTTCCATCAGGCCTTCGATTTTTTTCGATAGGTGAACCAAAAAAACGACAGGAGCGCCAGCATGAGAGAACTGTAAGCGTAGGAGAGGCCCTGCGCCATGACTTCATAGATGCTGATAATAATAAAAACGACCCCTAATGAGAGCAGGAGCGTATCAAAGAGTTTCATGGAAGCACAAAAATACGATTTTTTTGAAGAGCGATCGTTGTGTCCGTGTTTTGAAGCCAGGGCAAACGCATCTAAATTGTCAAAATTGCTATTGCATTCTACTGCTCAACCACATAGGCACATAGCTCACATAGTAGCGTTGCAAAAAGCTATGTTTCTCCTATGTGGTATAAAAATAAGATGAGCCTGCCCTGGTTTTGAAGCGTATCAAAACGTGTTTCCCGAAAAAAGGGAGAATCAGTCCTTCACATCAAAGACTTTACTGTTCGGGATTTGTAATCCCGAACCCAGATGAAATGGATTTTCAAAATCCCTACTATCAGTCGTTCGACATTATAAATGTCGAACAGAATGGTT
>JAIENH010000212.1 GCA_019751475.1 Cyclobacteriaceae bacterium | reverse complement strand
GGCGTGGTGCACGCTATGGTGGGCGAGATGCTTGGCATACCCTCTATTTCACCAGTGATGAAACTGGACTTGGAAGGCACAAAAGCGAAGATGGCCCGCGAGATTGAAGGCGGGAAAGAATATCTGGAAGCTACACTGCCCTTAGTGGCCGGTTGCCAGGAGCCAATAGCGGAGTGGAAGATACCCAACATGCGCGGCATTATGAGCGCTCGCACCAAGCCATTGAAAGTAGTTGAACCACAGGCGGTCAGTCAGTCGGTGGCTAATCAAAAATATGAACTACCTGCTCCGAAAGGTGCCGTGAAAATGATTGCGGCAGATAATGTTGGCGAGTTGGTAACGCGACTGAAGACGGAAGCGAAAGTTTTATAATTTCAAGAAAGAAAAGATACACAGATCATGATAACATTAGTGTTTGTAGAAAGTGCCGATGGAAAATTCAGGAAAACCTCGCTCGAAGCTGTAGCCTATGCCCACGCCATGGGCGGCACAGTAGTAGCGGTGGCGTTTGGCACAGTTGATAAATCAGAATTGGATTCGCTGGGCAAGTATGGAGCAAGCAAAGTACTGCACGCTGCGGATACACGGTTGGATCATCCGGTGCTGTCAGCCTACGCATCTGCGTTGGTGCAGGCATTTCAACAAGAGAATGCCGACACACTTGTTCTGGCTAACTCATCGCTGGGCACACCGGTAGCTGCCAAAGTAGCTGTGAAGACGAATGCGAGTTTTGCTTCCAATGTGGTGGAGCTTCCAAATACGGCTTCTGGATTTGTCGTGAAAAGAAGCATCTATACCGGCAAGGCATTTTCATATGTTGACATGAAGTCGCCTAAGAAAGTGATTGCCATTAAAAAGAACGCAGCCGAAGCAAAAGAGGTAGGCGGACAAGCATCCGTAGTTGCGTTCACACCAACGTTGAATGACGCTGACTTCACTACAAAAATACTCTCTACTGAAAAGGCCTCTGGTGAGATTTCATTGCCCGAAGCCAACATTGTTGTGTCTGGTGGCCGTGGATTAAAAGGCCCGGAGCATTGGGGCATTCTGGAAGAGTTGGCTAAGACATTGCATGCAGCTACGGGCTGTAGCAAACCGGTATCTGACATGGGCTGGCGCCCACACCACGAGCACGTGGGCCAAACGGGCGTGAAAGTAGCCCCTCAGCTTTATATTGCCATTGGTATTTCCGGGGCTATTCAACACCTGGCAGGCGTCAACTCGTCCAAGTGCATTGTGGTGATTAACAAAGATGCAGATGCGCCTTTCTTTAAAGCTGCCGATTATGGCATTATTGGCGATGCCTTTGATGTACTACCCAAGCTCACGGCTGCAATAAAAGCTTCCAAATAAGTTGGGTGTTGGCGGTTTATTCTCGTAATTCGAATGAGACAATAAGAATTGTGGCGCAGAAAAAAATTAAATTAGACATACTCGGTCTTTCTTCCAGCCAGTCGCAAACGGGCTCCTTTGCATTAGTGCTTGGCGAAGCTCAGGGAAACCGCAGGCTCCCGATTATCATTGGCATGTTTGAGGCGCAAGCCATCGCCATTGAGATTGAGAAGATTGTGCCTAACCGGCCCATGACCCACGACCTTTTTAAGTCCTTTGCCAGCAACTTTCATTTCCATGTAGATGAAATTGTGATCTCTGACTTGAAGGAGGGCGTGTTCTTTGCGAAAATCGTTTGTACGGATGGCCTGAAGAAATCTGAGATAGACGCGCGTCCATCCGATGCTATCGCGGTTGGTCTGCGCTTTGATGCACCCATCTTCACCTACGAAAATATTTTGGCAGAAGCTGGAATTGTCCTTACCGATGAAGAGGAAGAAGAGGAGAAACCGGAAGCCAAGTCAGAGGCCAAGGTGAAAGTGAAGAAGGAGACTTCAAAAAAAGGAGACGACTACAAAAGCTACTCGGTTGACAAACTCAATGAGCTTTTAAAAGACGCCATCGACAAAGAAGACTACGAGCGAGCCGCCAAAATCCGTGACGAGCTCGGAAAAAGAAACTGATCTTTTCATTTAAGCCACCCCAAAAATGGATTACCTGCGCGGACTTCTCGGTTTACTTTTTATTGTGGCCATTGCATATGGGCTCTCCGGAAATCGGAAGAAAGTAGACTGGAAGTTGGTAGCCATCGGAATTGCCATTCAAATTATTTTTGGTTTACTCATTGGCAAAGTAGAAGAGGCGCGGCTGGTCTTCAAATATGTAGGCGATAAGTTTGTGTACTTTCTGGGCTTCGCACAGCGGGGTGCTGAGTTTCTTTTTGGTGATTTGGCAAAGAACAGTGCTGACAATCCGGGTGTGAAGCACAGCCTCGGGTTTTTATTTGCCTTTCAAGCGCTGCCTAACGTAATTTTTATTTCGGCTATCACCACGGGGCTCTATTACCTGGGTGTTTTGCAAAAAATTGTTTTCGGCTTTGCGTGGGTAATGGCTAAAACGATGCGACTATCTGGTGCAGAGAGTCTTTCCGCTGCCGCGAATATTTTTATGGGTCAGACGGAAGCGCCCTTGTTGGTACGGCCCTTCATCGCCAAGATGACGAATTCTGAGTTGCACTGCCTCATGGTGGGCGGCATGGCCACCATTGCAGGAAGTGTGTTGGGCGCATACGTTTCTTTTTTAGGAGGAGGCGATCCCGCAGAGCAATCGAAGTTTGCTTCGTACTTGCTGAGTGCATCCATCATGAATGCTCCTGCTGCCATCGTGCTCTCTAAAATTTTCTTGCCGGAGACTGAGCCAGAGAAAATTGATCGGTCGCTGCAGACGAACAAAGAAAAAATTGGGGTGAACCTGGTGGATGCCATTGCCAGTGGCGCTGCCGATGGATTGAAACTGGCGCTGAATATTGCTGCTATGCTGGTGGCTTTCATCGCCATCATCTATGCGCTCAATTGGATTTTGGTAGATTTTGTTGGAGCCTTGACGGGTCTTAACGAATGGGTGCGCGAGTCAACCGCTGGCACATACCAGGGATTCTCGATGCAATATATACTTGGTCAGATTTTCAGGGTGTTTGCTTTTTGCATGGGAGTGGACTGGGGTGAATCGCTGCAAGTCGGAAGCTTGTTGGGTCAGAAGATGGTGATCAATGAGTTCGTGGCCTACCTGGATTTAGCAACCATGAAATCTGCCGGAAGCCTGAGTGAGAAGTCAGTTCGGATTGCTACGTATGCGCTTTGTGGTTTTGCTAATTTCAGTTCCATAGCCATTCAGATTGGCGGCATTGGTGGTATGGCTCCGGGCCGTCAGGGTGATCTTTCGCGTCTCGGGTTGCGCGCTATGATTGCCGCTTCGCTTGCCACTATGATGACGGCAACTATTGCCGGTGCGATTTTCTAGAAGTATAAGAGCTACTATTGATTCTCTCTTGCTGGGACAAACAAGCACGACCCCGAGAGCATCTAAACTCCCAACTTTTCTATTAAATTTGCCATTCTTATGAGCCAAAAAGAAAGGGAAAACCGGTATAGAGAGGCTGTTCGCTATCTAGTTAATGCTCAGGATATATTGCGAACTAAAGCCAAAAAGCAGAACCGATATTATGAGGATGAAAAGTATGTTCGAATGGCTTGTGGAACAGCGTACAACGGAGTGCTGAAAGCGTTAGATACCTATTTGGAGTTAAAAGGAAAGGCACTGAAAAAAAGAAATGCAAGACCAGCCGTTAAAGACTATCAAAAAGCTTTGACTGGTTTGAGCAAAAATGTATTGAACGAGTTCAACACCACGTATGAAGTGTTGCATTTGTTGGGATATTATGACGGAAATAATAACGCTGTCGTAATTCATCAAGGGCTTACCGCTTTCGCGGAAATCCTAAATCAAATCAAACCTATTGGTACACCTGATATTTCATTGAATTAAAAACCATGAACCTGCTGGACTTTGAAAAACCCATTGCTGAACTTGAGACGAAACTGCAGGACATGAAGCAGCTGGCGGATGACAGTGATCACACCGTAACAGTTGCTATCGAAGCCCTGGAAAATAAAATGGTATGATCTAAAATCTGTTAACTTTGTCATAGACTTTTTGATATCATGGAGCTAAAGGAACGAATATCTTTCCGGAGATTACTTTCAGTTGTAAAAACTCTTTCGTCTTCTGAAAAGGCCAAGCTAAGAAAAGAATTGAGTAAAGAAGATCTTATGAAGATAGACAAAGCTCATTTTGCTAAAATACTTCTCCAAGGTCCCGTCTATTCTCAAAGGGAGGTTGGCGTCATTGAGCAGAATAGAAAAAGCATTGCAAAATGGCGGACAAGAATTTAATGGTTGATACAACCATTTTAATTGACTACTTCCGAAAGACTGATAAAAGTAAATCACGCCTCTTCCAGCACCACCGCCTTTTTGATCAACTCTTCATATCTACCATTACTGAATTTGAAATCTTAAACGGGGCAACAGCAAGGCAATTGGATTTTTGGGAAAAGCTACTTCCACGATTTATTGTTTTGGAGTTTGATAGTCGGGCGGCACGAGAGTCTACTAGAATTGTTCAACAGTTAAAATCAGTACGAAAGAATATTGATAAGCCTGACCTGTTTATTGCGGCAACAGCTATTGTTCATGGCTTGTCGTTAGATACATTGAACAGGAAGCATTTTATTCATATTGAGAATCTGGAGTTGCTGGAACAATGATAGGTCACCTATTTTCAAAATTCTATTAATTTTGCTCCTTGTTATTCTAAACAAAAAAGATGAACCTGCTGGATTTTGAAAAACCCATTGCTGAACTTGAGACGAAACTGCAGGACATGAAGCAGCTGGCGGATGACAGTGATCACACCGT
>JAIENH010000068.1 GCA_019751475.1 Cyclobacteriaceae bacterium | reverse complement strand
CGGCCACTATTCTATCGCCAACTACCGGGCGGCCCTGGTGGTGTCATCCATTACTTTCCTCGTCATTATCGTGCTCGATCGCTACGTGCCGACATTGGCCGTCTATGATCCGCTTTTTATTTTTCTGGCTGTTGTGCTGGGTGGATTGATTGGGGCCATGGCCAGCAACAGCCTGGCGTTTGTAAAAAAAATGATGCTGAGCCAAACGCATCTTGACCAGGCTACACGCAAGCGCGCAGAGACAGCCTTTCTCGAAGAAGAAGTTTTTAACACCCGTCATCGCACCGGCATTATGATCTTCATTTCATTTTTTGAGCACGAAGTGATCGTGATGGCCGATCGCGGCATTAGCAAAGTGGTAGAGCAAAAAGAGTGGGATAAGATGGTGCAGGTCATTATTGAGAATATACGCATGGGCAAGGTGACTGATGGTATTGAGGCCTCCATTTTGCGCTGTGGCGAAATCTTATTGGAGAAAGGTTTTGTGAAAACCCCTGATGATATTAACGAACTGCGCGATGACCTGCGCTTTGAAGAATAATTTGTACACGTCTGTTTCCTGATTGAATTATGAATCGCCTGATCCGAATACTATTTTTTGTTGTCCCCTTCGTCATTGGATTCTTCCCCGCTGCGCTGGCACAAAAGGAAGTGCCGGAGTTATGGGGTCATCGTGTGCACGATGATGCCAAAGTACTGTCGGCCGAAACGGTGAATCGCCTGGAGCAGACGCTGAAAGTATTTGAAGATTCTACGTCCAACCAAGTTGGGATTTTGATCATTCCATCCCTTGACGGGGAAATCATAGAAGAATACACGTTGCGCGTTGCCGAAAAATGGAAGCTGGGTACAGAGAAAAAAGACAACGGTGTGGTCATGCTTATCGCGATAAACGATCGCAAGATGCGCATCGAGGTAGGCCAAGGCCTGGAGGGCGCGCTGACCGATGCACTTTGCAATCGCATCATTCGCAATGAAATGGCTCCTAATTTTCGCAGGGGCGATTACGATGCCGGTGTGACGGCCGCGGTGAATGCCATTATGCTGGCCACCAAGGGTGAGTACAAAGGAGAAGACCAGGTTTCGCAGCGAGGGAAAGCTAAGCCGGGAGCCGGCTTCATTTTTGGATTGGTCATTTTGTTTGTGTTAGGTTCATTTACTTACAGTGCTTTGTTCACCAAAGGGTGCGCTGGCTGGGGCTTGTATGGTTTCCTAGCGCCTTTCTATGGTATTTTCCCTGGTCTCGCACTTGGCAACTCGTCTGCCGGGTTGGGCATATTGGGCACGTACCTCGTGGCTTTCCCCATTTTGAAATTGATTTTAGCGCGCACAGCCTGGGGTCAGCGCGTTGCGCAGCAAATGGAGGAGTCGGCTAAGAACAACCGCAACCGTGGGGGAGGCTGGTCATCTGGCGGAGGTTGGTTTATGGGCGGAGGCGGATCAAGCTGGGGTGGTGGAGGTGGTGGCTCCAGTTGGGGCGGAGGTGGCGGTGGCTTTAGCGGAGGAGGAAGCAGTGGAAGTTGGTAGGCTTCAGCTCACTTAAAAAATTTTTATCTTTATAGTGTTCAAACAGAGCAAATCAAGAATCAATGGATATTAACCTTGAGAGATCATTAATTATTAAGGAGATCCAACAAGTGGATGACCCCTCCTTGCTTCAAGTTATTAAGACGGTGCTATACTATGGCTTAAAAAATGAAGGACGGGTAACTATTCAGCAATACAATCGAGAGTTGGAAGAAGCCCTTGCACGAATCGAATCAGGTAAGTTCATCACGCAGGAAGACCTTGAAAAAGAATTTTCTTCATGAAGAAAGATCGATTCTTCATGAAAAAAAGTTGAAACTGAAGCTGTATGAAAACTATTACCTTATTGTTGTCGATGCTTGTGATTGGTAAGTCATGGGGGCAAGAAGTAAACGAAAAGATTTTAGAGCCTGAATTTGCTGGTGACATTGCTCTTCTTAGGGATGGTTCAAATGATTTGGAAACCCTTGAAAAAATCCAGTCGGCAGGACGATCGAAGGGTGGTGCTTACTCTAAAATTAAATCAATGGCCGTTGTACCTGGATTAGCGTCAAGAGTTAGAGTGCATAATAGAGATAAGTATAGCTTTATTGTCAAATGGACTTCAAATGAAATAGACCCACGCTCGATTATTAATATTTTCAAATTAGAAAAAGACGAGAAAAAAGGAGAAAGGTTCGTGCTCATTGCAACAGCTGGTACTTATTCTGGATTAAAATCAACAATAGAATTCATTCCCTTTAAGTATGAGAAATACGGGGAAAAATCATATCGAATTTGGTTTGATCAAAACATGGAACCAGGTGAGTATGCATTGACTCTCTCAGATTCGAGAAATCTTTTCAATCTTTTTACACTATTATGAAACGGATTGGTTTGTTTTTGATTTTTGCAATCATGTCTGCAAACATTTTTGCTCAAAAAACAGACGATGCGACTGCTCAATCGACTTCAAGTGGTCATCGTTTTTTCATACATCGATCCTTGGATAAGGAAAAAGATATGAAGAAAGTAATTTCATGGTGGGAAAAGTTTCAGGATTGTAAATCTCCACGGATTATTGATACAGTTAAATCTATTTCATTTAATAAGGTAGTTTGTTCAGGGCAGGCACCAGTTCAGTATACTCTATTTGGCACGACTTCAGACGGTGGTATTATTAAGTTTACTATGACAATTGAACTTACAGGTGAGGGAGCAGACATAGTAATTTCGCCTGCTGATCACAAAGCAACGCCAGGAGTAAAGCATAAAGACGGTGGCAATATTTTCTCCGAAAAGCCTCAAAAAGGATCACAGATTTTGGGTCGAACATGGAAAGGATATCAAGAACAGTTTTCTGCTATAATTAAAATAATGGAAAACGATTTAAACAAAATTTTATGAAATAGGGTCGTCAAGAAAATTGTTGCTCTGATAAATCCATAAACTAAACTTGACGATCATTAGCATTAGGCAATTGCCCCGGCACCCGCTATTTTTGGCCTTTCAATTTTTACTATGAAGCGCGATAAACTCATTTTCGACCTCATCGAGAAGGAAAAACACCGCCAGCAAAGCGGCATCGAACTCATTGCCTCCGAAAACTTCGTGAGCAAACAGGTGATGCAGGCGCAGGGCACGGTGCTCACCAACAAATATGCCGAAGGCTTGCCCGGCAAGCGCTACTACGGTGGCTGCGAGGTGGTGGACGAAATTGAGCAGATCGCTATCGACCGGATCAAAGAATTGTTTGGCGCCTCGTGGGCCAACGTGCAGCCGCACTCCGGGGCGCAGGCCAACGCGGCTGTGATGCTGGCGTGCCTCAAGCCCGGTGACAAAATTCTGGGTTTCGACTTATCGCATGGCGGCCACCTTACGCACGGATCGCCTGTCAATTTCTCAGGCAAACTGTACCAGCCTTCTTTCTACGGTGTAGAGCAAGCTACCGGCCTGATTGACTTCGACAAGGTGATGGAAACGGCTTTGCGCGAAAAACCGAAGATGATTATCTGCGGGGCCAGCGCCTATAGCCGCGACTGGGATTATAAAAAACTGCGGGCTGCTGCTGATGCCGTGGGTGCACTTTTGCTGGCCGACATTTCACATCCGGCCGGACTGATCGCCCGCGGATTGCTCAACGACCCGCTCGAGCATTGCCACATCGTGACTACCACTACACACAAGACCCTGCGTGGACCTCGTGGTGGACTCATCATGATCGGAAAAAACTTTGATAATCCATGGGGACTGAAAACTCCCAAAGGAGAATTGAGAAAGATTTCTTCTATCCTGGACAGTGGTGTATTCCCCGGTACGCAAGGCGGCCCATTGGAGCATGTAATTGCCGCCAAGGCGGTCGCTTTCGCGGAAGCGCTGAGTGATGAGTACATGGCCTACATTGTGCAAGTGGCTAAAAATGCAAAAGTCATGGCTGAAGAATTTGTAAAGCGCGGCTATAAAATTATCTCCGGAGGCACTGACAATCACTTGATGTTGATTGACCTTCGCTCTAAAAACCTCACCGGAAAAATTGCTGAAGAAGCACTGGGCATGGCCGACATCACCATCAATAAAAATATGGTGCCGTTTGATACACAAAGTCCTATGGTCACCTCGGGTATGCGCATCGGTACACCGGCCGTCACTACCCGTGGCATGAAAGAAAAAGACGTGACGAAGATTGTGGAACTTATTGACGAGGCATTGAAGAAACCAGAAGATGACAAACACCTGAAGGGCACGCGGAAAAAGGTGAATGCGTGGATGAAGAAGTTTCCGCTGTACGAATAGTCCAATATTTTGTAAGTTTGAAAGATGAGTCGGGAGCAAATTCTAAAAGAGTTTCAAAAACTTCCTGAGAAAGAAAGAGAAATTTTACTCAGGGACTTGGAAAAGTCTGTGCAGCGAGGTTCAAAAAAGAACCGGAGCTTGTTGGAGCTTGCGGGATTGGGCAAAGAAATCTGGAAAGGCGTTAATCCAGATGAATATGTCAGAAATCTTAGACGTGAATGGAGATAATTAGAGATGGGTTCGCTTCGATTTACTCATATCGTAAAGAATTAGCCGGGGACGCACTTGCAACCTTGTACGTGTGATAACTGACAGTTACCACTATAATCGCGACAGACAGGGCAAGAAGGTTTATTGTCCAAACAATTTATAACCAGCCACAATTTGCCAACCAATGTTGGATACCTCTTGTTTAAAAGTGAAACCTGACGCACTTCCCATTGGATTTTTTATAATATTGGTAAACCCAATCGTATAGCGCAATCCAAAGTTAAATTT
>JAIENH010000647.1 GCA_019751475.1 Cyclobacteriaceae bacterium | reverse complement strand
GCTACCTGCCGGATTTACGATCAGCGTGTTTGCAGAGGTGGAAAACGCGCGCTCTATGGCTATTAGTCCCAGCGGTACCATATTCGTGGGCAATCGCAATGAGGACAAGGTGTATGCAGTAAAAGATACCGATGGCGATGGCAAAGCTGACAAGAAGTGGGTGCTTGCCTCCGGACTTAACATGCCAAATGGCGTTGCCTTTAGCGATGGCGACTTATACATTGCCGAGGTAAGCAAAATATCAAAGATCTCTGCAGTTGAATCCAAGCTGGCCAATCCTGGCAAGCCGGTGGTCATTTATGATAAGTATCCGGCAGAGACCCATCACGGCTGGAAGTACATCGCCTTCGGCCCGGATGGCAAACTGTATGTGCCGGTAGGAGCACCATGCAATATCTGCGAATCGAAAGACCCTGTCTATGCCAGCATTACCCGCATGAATGCAGACGGCACAGGCATGGAAGTGTTTGCAAGTGGCGTGCGCAACACTGTTGGTTTTACCTGGCATCCCACCACCAAAGAGATTTGGTTTACCGACAACGGTCGTGATATGCTAGGCGATGATATTCCTCCTTGTGAGCTTAATTCGGCATCAAAAGCAGGTATGCACTTTGGCTATCCATATTGCCATGGAGGTATTATTAAAGACCCCGAGTTTGGCAACAAACGTCCTTGCAGTGATTTTACTAAGCCGGCTCAGAATTTAGGTCCTCACACTGCCCCGCTCGGATTGAAATTTTATAATGCCACAATGTTTCCTGAACCCTATCGCGGCAACTTGTTTATTGCTGAGCACGGTTCATGGAACCGCAGTAAAGAGGCCGGCCACATCGGATATCGCCTCAGTCTGGTAAAAGTGAAGGGAAATCAAGGTACAAGCTACGAGACTTTCGCCAGTGGCTGGCTGGCAGCCGATAAAAAGAATGCATGGGGCCGCCCGGTAGATGTATTGATTTTACCAGACGGATCTATGCTGGTAAGTGATGATCAGGCCAACGTGATCTATCGGATCACTTACAAAGGCTAAGTCTAAAAATCAGCCGCGATATCGTCAATCTTTTTGCCTTTGTCTATGGCCATCTGTTTAAGTAACGGATAGCATCGGTAGGTGAGGCGCAATTCACTTTTTGAATGGTCTTTGAATGTCAGGCTTAGTCGCTCGGCTTTCCAGTTGTACGTATCTGATGGGATGATATACACTGGTTTGCCAAAGGATTTCTCCAGCCCTTTCATCAGCCGCGTATCTTTGTTGGTAATAACAATGATTTCATAAACCAGGTCTTTATATGTTTTGATTTCCACTTTCTTCACTTTCACTTCGCCAATGGATTTATACTCGGGGTTCTCCACTTCGTAGAGTTTAGCGGGAAACTCATTCTTTTCTTTCACATCTTTTCTAAATTCGGCACCCTTCACACTGTCTATCGGGGTGCCTAGCTTGAGGTCTTTAAATCCGTTTCGCCTTTCCAACTCAGCAATGTTTTGAGCGGTGAGGCTTACACTGATACTTAGAGCAACTAGAATGATGAGATGTTTCATTGTTTGGGTTCGGAGAATTGAATGGAAAGAGTAATGCGAGATTTATCCCAAGCCATGAGAAGGTCGGCCTTATCGTTTTTTGGATCAAACCAAATGGTAAATGGTTCGTAGACCAATCCCGCAAGTGACTGCACAGGCACGTCTATCCGCAGCACGTCCATCTTAGGATTATAATTGTAGGCGCCCCATAATCCCTGGTCAGAGTTGATGATGACTGTCCACTTTTCTTTTTCAGGAATGGTGAATACGGAATAGGTGCCAGCCTTCAGATCCTGGTCATTAATTTTAATATCGCGAGTTAAAGTTATTTCAGTAGCCTCATTAGCACCGGCACGCCACACTTGGCCAAATGGCACTAACGCACCAAATACATCACGTCCTTTCTTTTGGGGTTGACTGTATACCACTTTCACGTAAGAATCTTTGTATCGCACGGAGGCGACAGCCATAGGGCTGGGTCGAGGAGGAGTGGCATCTTGACCATAGCATACAATAGCCAACATAAGAAAGCTAGTGGTTGCAATGGCCCTCATTCGCGTGCAGTGGTTTTGTGCGTGAAGGATGCTTTTCTCATCAGGCATAGGTAAAAAAGTCAGCGCAAAAGTAAGAATTTTGGTGCCATTCTTTACTTTGCGTGATGTTGCGACCCGCCTTTGACGATATCTATATGGAATTGGCTGTGAACCTGGCCAAACGTTCGCACTGCATCAAGCGACACGTGGGCGCGGTACTTACAAAAGATACGCGCATTATCTCCATCGGGTACAATGGCCCTCCCAGCGGCACGCACAACTGTGATGAAGAGTGGCCAAATGAAGGTTGTCCCCGCGATTCAAAAGGAGGTTGCTCCCTTGCTATTCATGCCGAGCAGAATGCTATTCTGTATGCCGTGAAAAACAAGACCTCGGTGGATGGAGCTACCCTCTACGTTACCCTGTCGCCTTGCCTGGCGTGCGCCCGCATTATTTATAGCATGGGTATTCAACGCGTCATCTACCTTAACTCATATGCCCAGCATAAAAGGCTGCCATCCGATGAGGGCGTAGATTTCCTGAACAAGTTTGGTGTAACATGTGCCCAGTACAAAGGCACACTCACCAATGTTACTCACATGATTTAGGCCTTCAGTGCCTTTTCAATATCGCTTATCAATTTGGCTGTGACTCCTTTGGTTTTCTTGGCCAGCTCCGATTTAAAAATTGGAAGAGCCCGTTCTGCCATTTGATATAAACCGATGGGGTTGCGATCGTTTTGATAGCTGCCCAGGCACCAGTTGATTTCTGATTGCAACTGATGGTCAAGGTTTAGCTCATTCAATTTAATAAGAGAGGCTTCGCACACTTTTATTATGAGTGGTTCAGTAGAGGCAGGCTTCTTAGGTGCAGCTTTTGTTGTTGCTTTCTTTGCCGGTGCCTTAGCAGCAGGGGCTTTGGTGGTTGCTTTCGCCATAGTGGATTTCGTATTTGTTGCTGCAAAATTATACTTGCCGCCTCACGGCAAACAAGGACTTTAGTGGATTAATTTATGCAACCGTTGCCATCAATTTGTCCCTGAAATTGGTTTCTACTGCGAATAGAGCCCTGGAATGCAGTTGTTTGTGGCTTATGACGAATAGGTCTAATTGCTCACGCTGTCTCTTCATTCACTTATAACTTAAGAGCATCTCTAAAAACCCCTTGAATAATGAAACGTCATTCCGGCCTTTGAGCCGGAATCTTGATTTCACCATTGCACAAGCGGATACCGGAACAAGTCCGGTATGACTGCAAGGGTTTTTAGAGATGCCTTAAGAGATATCGCAATAGACGACCGAACATTTTTATATGAAATACCGAGAAGAGAAATCAAATTTGTTGAATAGAATACTTCGCGTTGATGTACTTCTTAAAACGAAAAAGGGAAGCAATCCTAGATCGCTTCCCTTTATAAGAAGATAGGGTTAACCTAATTACTTCTTTTTCTTAGCTGCTTTTTTCTTAGCAGCCTTCTTAGCTTTTTTTGCCATAGCGTTTAATTTTTTTTAGTTAAAGAATAGTTAAACGTGATGTGAAGGTATAATAATTTCTTTATCTGCAAAAATTTTTCACATTTTTTTTTGAAGTCAGAGAAATTCTCGTAACAATTTCAGCAATTTTTTCACGCAAGTGTGTGATCATTTTTGTTTTCAAATCACATTCACTTCGGTGATGAGATCAACATCAAATTTTTCTTTCACTGATGCTTGAATTTGCGTGGCGAGATGAAAAATTTCCTCACCTTTTGCGTTTCCAAAATTCACTAATACAAGTGCTTGTTGATGATGCACACCAACGTTTCCAATTTTTTTTCCTTTCCATCCGCAGCGCTCAATGAGCCAGCCCGCAGGTATTTTAATTTCTTGATTATCAGCAGGATAGAAGGGTATTTCCGGATGATGCAGCTGTAGTCTTTCGAATGATTTTTTACTCACCGTTGGGTTCTTGAAGAAGCTTCCGGCATTGCCGATCACACGCGGATCAGGCAATTTACTCTCACGTATAGCAATCACTGCATTACTTACATCATGTATCGTGGGTTGTGTAATATTTTGTTGCTTCAACACCTCTTGAATAGCACCATACGAGGTACGCAAAACATGATTTTTTTTAGTCAACCTTAAAGTAACACTTGAAATAAAAAAAAATTTTCCGAAAGGTCGTTTAAAAATGCTTTCTCGGTACCCAAACTGGCAGTCAGCAGCTGAAAAGATGCGCTCTTCAACCGCTTGTAAGTCGAGGGTTGACACCGTATCAACGACTTCTTTTATCTCGACACCATATGCTCCGATGTTTTGCATCGGTGCTGCACCCATAGTGCCGGGTATCAATGATAAATTCTCTATACCTCCCCAATTTTGTTGTAATGCATAGAGCACAAACGGGTGCCAACTCTCTCCCGAACCAGCCTCAACCCATACATGATCATCTGTTTCGCGCGATACGCGTATTCCTTTGATGGCAGAATGCATCACCAGGCCATCAAAATCTTTGGTAAGAAGTACATTGCTGCCCCCACCGAGGATGAGCCGGGGGTTTTGGCGATAGACATCGGTGTTGATAACGTCTTTTAATTGCTCAAGGCTTGTAATGGATGTGAAATAGCGTGCCCTGGCATCAATACCAAACGTATTGTAGTGCTTCAAGGAGACGTGTTCTTCTATGCTGCTCATGACTTCATGAGCAAGGAAGAAAAAAATCCAGCAAATAGAAAATTCTTT
>JAIENH010000181.1 GCA_019751475.1 Cyclobacteriaceae bacterium | reverse complement strand
CTATCAAAACTGGAACACAGACGCTTACGCGTACCATTCCGGCTCTGATCCGCTGTATTGCTCTATGCCTTTTTATATAGGACTTCACCACGGTCGGCAGTATGGTATCTTCCTTGACAACTCGCACAAGACTTTTTTCAATTTTGGAGCGTCTAACAATCGCTTCTCCAGCTTCGCTGCAGATGCAGGTGAAATGAACTATTATTTCATTCATGGAAATTCTGTGGCCGAAATCATTCAGCATTACACGTGGCTTACCGGACGCATCCAATTGCCACCCAAGTGGAGCATTGGCTACCAGCAGTGCCGCTACTCCTATTACCCCGATAAAGAAGTGCTGAACATTGCGAGCACTTTTCGCGAAAAGCAAATTCCTGCCGATGCCATAGTCATGGACATCCACTACATGGACAAGTATAAAATATTCACGTGGGACGCGAAGAATTTTTCAGACCCTAAAAAACTGATCGATACAATCAAGGCGCAAGGCTTTGAGATCGTACTCATGTGTGACCCCGGCATTAAAGTGGAAAAAGGATACGGTGCCTATGATGATGGTATAGCAAACGATGTATTTGTAAAATATCCTGACGGAGAAAATTATGCAGGCCAGGTTTGGCCGGGCTGGTGTCACTTCCCTGACTTCACAAATCCCGTGACTCGCATATGGTGGGAGAAGCAATTGGCAAGTTATTCCACTCTTGGTGTAGAAGGCTATTGGAATGACATGAATGAAATCGCCACGTGGGGTCACATGCTGCCGGAGAATCTCGAATTTAATCTTGACGGGCAACCGGCTACTTCGCGCAAAGCAAGAAATCTCTATGGCTTTCAAATGTCGCGCAGCACGTACGAAGCAACCAAAAAACTCCTTAAAGGCAAGCGCCCATTTAACCTCACGCGATCAGGTTACTCGGGCGTGCAGCGATATGCTGCTGTCTGGACGGGTGACAACGTGTCGTATGACGAGCATATGATGTTGGGTGTGCGACTCGTAAACAGTCTTGGTCTTACCGGAGTAGCCTTTGCGGGATATGACGTGGGTGGTTTTGTAGGTGAAGCCAGCACTAAACTTTTCGCCCGATGGACATCTATCGGATCGCTCTCTCCGTTCTTCCGTGGGCACACCATGATTAATACAAAAGACTCCGAGCCATGGTCGTTTGGTGAAGAGGTGGAAAACATCTCTCGCAATTACATTCGCTTCCGCTATCAGTTGATGCCGTACATCTATTCGCTGTTTTACGAAGCGTCTCAGTCAGGGATGCCCGTGCAGCGCTCATTGGCTATCTACTTCGCGCATGACGCGCGTGTTTATAACGGCCAGTTCCATCACCAGTATTTGTATGGGCCATTTGTGATGGTTGCACCTGTAGAAAGCAATAAAGAGTTTGTAAAAATATTTTTCCCGAAAGGCGAATGGTACTACCTGTTTGATGGGACAAAAATTGCGGGTGATCAAGAGGTGATTGTAGAATGCCCGATACACAAACTGCCGGTCTACATCAAAGCCGGGGCAATCATGCCCATGCAGCGACCTGTGCAGAATACCAAAGAGATAGTGGACGAGTTGGTATTGCACATCTACAATGGAAATGAAGAAACAAGTTTCGAATTTTATGAAGATGATGGCTCAACGTTCCAATTTGAATCAGGTGCATTTGCTAAGCGCTTGATTCGGTTCAATCCGGATCAACGAAAAATAACACTGCTGCCACAAGAAGGGACATATACAAGTTCAATCAAGACTGTAAAGCTTATTCTCCACGGATTCAGCAACCTGAGTCAAATAAAAATGGAGAATCAAACGGTGAGCGTGAGAAAAGAAATGAATTCATTTTTCATGCCATTGGAAAAGTATGACCCGATCAACGATCCAGATACTATGGGCGAAGAAGAGGTCATGGTCACTGGTTTCGCTTATCAGTCCGGGCTAATGGAAATTGTTGTAGCTTAACTTCAAATCGCTAACTATGAGCGCACCAAAACCTCGCCTCTCCTTCTGGCAAATCTGGAACATGAGTTTCGGATTTTTCGGAATCCAGTTTGGCTTCGCCTTGCAAAACGGCAATGCCTCTCGTATTCTTACCACCTTTGGTGCCGATGTAGAACACTTGAGTTGGTTTTGGCTGGCCGCTCCCCTTACGGGAATGATTGTGCAACCACTCATTGGCTACTATAGCGATCGCACCTGGACATCGTTGGGAAGAAGAAGACCATACTTCCTGGCGGGATCCATTCTAGCCTCAACTGCGCTTATGCTCATGCCCAACTCACAAGTATTGGCAAGTTTTCTGGCTCCGCTTTACATCGGTGCCGGCATTCTGATGGTGATGGATGCGTCATTTAACGTTGCGATGGAGCCATTCCGCGCGTTGGTAGCCGACTTACTTCCTGCTGATCAACGAACATTGGGCTTCTCTGTTCAAACGTTCCTCATCGGACTCGGTGCCGTGCTTGGTTCGTGGCTGCCGTATCTATTTGCCGAATGGTTTGGTGTAGAAAAGACTGCACCCGATGGTGAGGTACCTTACAACGTTACGCTTTCGTTTTATGTAGGTGCCGTTACCTTCCTGATCGCGATACTTTGGACCGTACTTACCACAAAAGAATTTCCTCCCGATGAGGAATACCTGAAAGAAGAATCCGCCAAAGGAAAAAAGGGAATCAGCCAGATCGTTTCCGATTTTGCCAGGATGCCGAAAACCATGAAGCAGTTAGGATTGGTGCAGTTCTTTTCATGGTTTGCACTTTTCTCGATGTGGGTGTTTACCACCTCTGCTGTGGCAACACATGTGTATGGACTGCCATCGGAAGACCGATCTTCAGAAACATTTAATGAAGCGGCCAACTGGGTGGGAATTATGTTCGGTGTGTACAACGGTGTGTCGGCAATCTACGCCTTGATGCTTCCATTCATCGCAGCAAAACTGGGACGAAAAACAACACATGCTCTATCACTAACCGCAGGAGGTATCGGATTAATTTCCATTTATTTTATTCACGATCCTACCCTGCTCTTGTTCTCCATGATTGGAGTTGGAATAGCCTGGGCCAGCATTCTTGCTATGCCTTACGCGATTCTGGCAGGCGCCATTCCACCGCAAAAAATGGGTATCTACATGGGCGTGTTCAATTTCTTCATTACGCTTCCGCAGATTTTTAAATGGCATCATCGGTGGGCCGATTGTGAAATACCTTTACGGCTCTCAGGCTATTTACAGTCTTGTGATGGCAGGAGCCTTTTTATTGATTGGCGCCCTCTCCGTGCGCTTTGTCGATGATAAAGACGACCCGGTGAATGCTTGACTTAATTATTAGTAGCTTCGCCATAGATTTTTATTTCTATGCGAATTCGCTATTTCTATATTGTTTTGATTCTGGCATATGGCAATCTTTTCGGCCAGTCGTACACTGACTTTACCAATTCATTCACTTCGCTGTATCGTGCCAGTTCGTTAGACTCTTCCGCGAAAGCGGCCTTTGTCAATCAATGGTTTGCGCAACATCACGTACCTCTCATTGCTGAAGACTCTGTGCTGTTCTTATACCGAGGCGATGCTAAATCGGTAGCATGGATGGGAGACTTCAATGGATGGGGATATCAAAAGGATTTTCAAAACAAGGGAAAGAAAATACCCAACACTCCAATCTGGTATCTCAAATGCTCCTTCCCAAAAAATGCGCGCATGGACTACAAGATTGTAGTAAACGGAGTGAACTGGGTGCTCGATCCTGAAAATCACCAGGTGCAATGGTCAGGCGTGGGTGGTGGAAGTCCTAATTCCGAATTACGAATGCCAGAGTGGCGAGAAGATGCCATTGTGCATGAACGACCCGGTGTAGCGAAAGGTACATTGAAGCGAGATCTATTATTGACCAGCAAAGTTCTTGGGTATCAAATTACCTATAGTGTATATCTGCCGCACGGTTACGAGGCACTTGGAAAGTTGCCGGTGGTCTACGTCACCGATGGTTATGAATACATGCTGCCTGAGTTGGGCAATATGGTGACAATACTCGATAATCTCCTGGCCGACAAAAAAATCAAACCGATTGTTGCTGTGTTCATTGATCATCGCGAGCCAATCAACCGGGCCAACAACCGGAGGATGGAAGAACTCAGCATGAATGACAAATATCTGCGCTTCTTTGCCGAAGAATTTCTTCCTGCCATCGAAGCAAAATATCCAGTGGATTCAAAGCCTTCGGGTCGTGCTATTTTAGGAACCTCCATGGGTGGATTGACAGCTGCCTACTTTGCTTTTACACGACCCGACTTGTTTAGCATGGCAGGCATCCAATCTCCGGCATTCTACACACGGCCACAGATTTATTCTGTCTGCGATAATCCAAACGGACAAAAGATAAAAGTCTCCATGACCAGCGGCTTGGTGAATGATGCCAGCGAAGGCTCTCGAAAAATGAAAGAAATTCTACAGAATAATGCCTGCGACTATCATTATCGCGAAAACAACGAGGGGCACTCCTGGGGCAACTGGCGCAATCTCATTGACGACATCCTGATCGATTTCTTCGGAAACCCCTGAATACGCCTTGACTATTGGCGGCTACTGCCTAATTTAAGGCACTGAATTTGCCGTCTATAGCCTATGAGAAGAATTTTACTGCTGTTGCTTGTTTGGAGTGTACTCGAATCCTGTTCCTCCGGCAAAACCGCCCTCAAGCAAGGAAATTATTACGAGGCTGTGTTGGAGTCGGTGAATCGCTTGCGCGGAAGTCCCGATCATAAAAAAGCAAAAGTTGTA
>JAIENH010000116.1 GCA_019751475.1 Cyclobacteriaceae bacterium | reverse complement strand
TTTGTAGCCAACTTCTCCAACTACGGAAAAAAAATGTAGACCTGTTTGCGCCTGGCGTTGATATTTACTCTACCACCCCAGAAAACAAATACAAAGAACAGAGCGGCACCAGCATGGCTTGCCCCTCTACGGTGGGTGTGGCGGCACTGTTGATGTCGTACTTCCCTGATCTCACTACCGCACAGGTCATTGGCATACTAAAAAACTCTACGCGCAAGTTTGATGGACTCAAGGTGCAAAAACCGGGCGGTGGCAAAGTTGACTTTAATGACTTGAGTAATACGGGAGGCTTGGTAAATGCCTACGAGGCCGTGAAGATGGCCATGACACTGAAAGGCGTGAAGATTGAGAACTGATTTAGTTCTTCCGGAATTTCTTAAACAGGTCGTAGCCGATGGAAATTTTGCCATCGCGGTGGCGTGCCCGTAAAAAGACGCTGGGGCCTACGCGCGCATCGGTGCCGACATTTTCCGGTTTATAGTCCTTGTCTCTACGCTTCAGGTTGCTAAGTGGTATTTGAATACTCAAATCCGTGCTGTCAGCCAACGAATATTTTCCTTCAATGAACAGCGATAAAACGCTGGATTCAATTTCCATGCGCTTGATGTTGAGCGACTGACCCTGGAGATCAAAGCGGCCATTGATCTCTGCAAACTCCACCTCCGAAAAGTCGCGCTTTTTAAACAAGAAATTACTCATGTTCTGCAAAGGCGCGAACTCCACCAGCTTTCCATTTTTTATCCTCAGATCTACATGACCCGTCAAGGCTGGCATCAGAACATTAAACTGATCGTCCACCCTGCCCTTCAAATTCACATCAGCGGAAATTTTTCCCGTCAGGTTTTCAGCGGTAATGGTCTTTTGAGAAAAATTTTGGAACTGCATAAAAAACTTCTTGATGTCAGCATCTTTTACGGAGGCCGTGAGTTCAACAGGATTCTCGGGCTGATCCAGATTGTCTAGCTTGAGCGATACTTGTACGCTCCCTCCTGCTGCATTCATTTTTAGCGGCCCCCCGGAAAAATTATTCCGAAAGAGTCCCAGTTTGCCTTCCAATTTTGTTGCAGTGAAATTTTCTTTTACTAACTCATCTACTTTGATGGTAATCAGAAACTGCACTTTTTTATTTAACAAGTCGATGAGGTCGGCAACTTTTTGATGGTTTCGTTTGGGAGCCTTCGCAGATGATTTCTTTTTCTTTTTGATAAATGAGGCCAGGTTCAACTTGGGCGAATAAACATCCAGGTTAATAGTGCCTTTCTTTTCGGGTTCGAAGAAGAACGGAATGAAGCCCATAACATTTCCCGAAATCGTGACCGGGTTGCCGTTGGCTATGAACTCAATCTTTTGAATGTCAAACTTCTTCTCATCAAATTCCAACAATGCATTTAGTTTCTCAATTCGCTTTTGATCATTTACAGCTACAAAAGCCGCATCTGTTAAGGTGAGATGCCCCTTAAGCTTACCATCAAACTGAGTCGTTTTGTGATTAAGATACTGGGCCAGTGTGCCCACGTAGCGAATGCGGGATGAAAAACTGCCAGCCGAAAAATGAAGTTTACTTGTATCCGATGGGTGATTAAGATCGGTAAGATTCACTTGCATGGCTGACTCAAGATCGATCAATGGATCTTTTAGATTCGTGAGCACCACATGCGCCCGCGTGGGCAATCCCGCCACCTTCCCCGAAAGGGTATCAAGCTGCACACTCGAATTGTAGTCATCAAACGCCTTGGTGGAGTCAAGGTGATTGGTGAAGAATCCATTGAAGGAAAATTCGTTGATTTGAATTTTGCCCGTCTTAAAGTCATTGTCAACAGACGAAAACCGGACATCTACTTTCGGCTCTCCGCTCAAGGGGCCATCAATATCCACGGCCAGAACTACTGGCTTGCTAATCTCAAACTTTGAAAGCTTTTCATTCAACGCCTTCGTCACAATAGTTAGCCCCTCAGGATAATCCAGCGATGGTGATCGGATGGCAAGTTTAAATGATGGTGGGGTCGAAAGAACAAAGGCCCCCGATAGTTCTACTGTTGACTTTTCAAAACCAATCGAAGAAGGTTTTATCAATAGCTGACGCATGCCTGGTATAAATTCCATATTCAGCGAAAGCTGTGTCTTCTTGCCCTTGAGATAGCTGCCCTTTTGTTCATTGAACATGAGACCTGCAAATTCCACCTTGCCCGCCAGGGTTATTAATCGTGATGAGTCAGTGTCTTCCACACTCGCCACCATACGCTCAAAATTTGCCCCGTATGACTTCCGCTTGACGGAATCGAAATAAAGCAGTTTGGTATTTTCGAACAACAGTTCTTCCAGCAAGAAAGAAGGCAGCGGTCCTGGTTTGTTTGCGGTGTCAACAGGCGTTTTGCGTTTGAATACATCTAAATTGGTGTAGCCATCGGCCGCGCGAAAAATAAAAACGGAAGCCTTGCGTACCGTGAGAGATTTTAAATCAATCGTGCCGCGCAACAGGTGAATCGGCTGGACATGAATGAATATCTGCTCAGCTGTAAAAAAGTCCTTTTTGTAAATTGGATATCGTGGCCCTCGCAGATAGATGTCAGACAGCTTTACGGAAAAAGCTGGAAATCGCTCAAAGATGGTGAAGTCCAGGTCGCCAATCTGAATATCACCATTGATGCTTTTCTTAAGCTCGGCATTGACCAGGGCCAAAATCCGCGGACGATAGTATTGAGCAGCGGCATACAGTATCCCAATCAGGACGATAAAAAATACACCACCGTATAATGTCCACCGGGCCGCGCGTGACATAGACTGAAATTATTTATGTTAAAGTTAACCAAGATCGTAAGCCAAAATTCCGTTGCTCGTTATTTTTTTACTCAAATCCTATGTAAATAGTTGGCAGGTTGATGTATTTAAAATAGATTAAGGTGATAATCCAACGTTCCTATTTATGGATACCATCCCCCGCCCCACCCCGCGTTCGTTGATTGAAAATTTATTGGTCCTCTTGCTGCTACTGGCACTGCTTCTTGCACTCTACGATGTGTTACAGACATTTTTTGGTATCCTTACATTCGCCATCATTTTCGCTCTATCGTTTGCCGCGCCATTTGAACGGCTTTGTACTTTATTAAAAAATAAACGCACACTTGCAGCCATTCTTTATTCCCTCCTTCTCATATCGATTGTTGCGCTGCCGTTTATCTATTTGTTATCCGCCATGAGCGAGCATACCAAAGATGTGATACACTGGATAGCGTACGTAAAAGAAAATGGTGTGCCCGATCTTCCGGCCTGGATAGCCAGTGTTCCTTTTTTAGGAAATGAGATTTCTTCTTTCTGGCAGAAGCTTCAGGCCAACCCAAAAGAAGTCTTCGGAGCATACGAATCTCATCTGGTAAAAATAGCAGAACGAATTTTATCCAGCGGTGCAGGTATGCTGGGCGTAGCCCTGGAATTCATTACAGGCATCATTATCTCTGCGGTGTTTCTCGTGAGTGGTGATAAACTTCTGGGGCCTGTGCGCTCCACCGTTTCGCATATGTTTGGAGAAAAAGATGGCAACGATTTGCTGCGCGTTACGGGCCAAGCGGTGAAAGGTGTTTCTGTAGGTGTGATGGGTACTGCATTTATTGCAGCCATTATTTCGTTTATCGGATTTGCCATAGCTGGCATACCCTTTCCATTAGGCTTTGCCGCACTTGTCTTCTTTATGGTGTTGATACAAGTGGGGCCTGCCGTGGTGTGGCTGCCACTCATTATCTGGGTAGGTATGCAGGGCCACACAGGCTGGACCATATTTATGATCGTTTACTTCGTGGTGCTGCTGGTGGCCGAGAGCGTGCTAAAGCCGTTGCTTATTGCAAAGTCAGGTAAAATGCCTTTCCTGATTTTATTTCTCGGAGTAATCGGGGGCATGGTTGCGTGGGGATTTACCGGCATGTTTAAAGGCGCCATCATTCTGGCGGTGTCATACACTATTTTTAATTCCTGGCTGGAAAAGAAAGAAGCAAAAGATTAGCATCTCTAAAAACCACGTGAATAGTGATACGTCATTCCGGCCTTTGAGCCGGAATCCTGATTTCACCATTGCACAAGCGGATACCGGAACAAGTCCGGTATGACTGCAAGGGTTTTTAGAGATGCTTAGATGTAACAATCCATTGATCTTTCGTTGAAATCAACATCGCAGCCAACAAGATGAGAAAATACTCGTAAGATTGCCGCATGAAATCCACGCAACGTATTGCGCTGATCCTGGCGTTTGTATTTCTACTGCCGGCACTCTTCTTTTCTGTGTATGAAATTTCTTCGCTGAACAAAGACGAAGAAATGATTCAAAACATTTACACCAAGCAACTGGAGGCCATTCTCTTTTCTGTCAACCAGTATTCAGATGATGTGCTTAGCAGCTGGACTACTAAAATTCAGGGAAGCCTGGAGGAGACCGATACTAAGCGCATGGACGAGCTTCTTTCGCTTAATACTTCGCTTACGCGGATTTTCACGGCAGATACTGTTCCGGGCACAGGAGTGCAAAATATTTTTGAATTGAATGACTCCAGCAGATCTACCAGCAAATCTGACATTGATTCTGTCCTTGCACGCGGCAACGTCAAAATCAAGCAACTACTATCCTACAAGAAAAATGGCTTTCAAAAAATTGACTGGTTGCCCTACTCCCAAAATCCAAATGAAAATACGCAATGCCTTGTTTTCATTGCGCAAGCAAAACAAAAGATGCTGGTGGTGGGTCTTTTAATCGATGCGGAGTTGTTTATCCAGGACTTGGTG
>JAIENH010000530.1 GCA_019751475.1 Cyclobacteriaceae bacterium | reverse complement strand
AGCCGGCAGCGCGGCCATCACCAATGGATCGTTTGATACGGCAATGAGTGTCCATGAATTAGTACGATCGAATACACAGTTGATCAACTTAAGCTTCTCCGTTTTTGAAAGCCCCGTGAAGAAATCATTGAGCACCAGCAGCCGGGGCTGCTTGGCAAGGCAACGGGTGAGAATAATCTTTTGGATGAAAGTGTCTGGAAAGCCCTTTCCACCGCTCACCATTTGCGTGCTAAGTCCTTTAGGCAATGCATTTACTACATCATTCAATCCAATCTTGTCAATGGCCTGCATTACTCGCTCCACGGAGGTGTGTGCATTGCCTACGGTTAGATTTTCAAGTAACGTGCCTTCAAAAATATCTTCCGGACTTATGTTTTTACCTATTTTCTCACGCAAGTGGGTCAGGTCAAGGTCGCGCAAGGAATAGTTGTCAAGCGTGGCGATGCCTTGGAAATTGGAATACATTCCGGTAAGGATATTGGTCAACACGGTTTTACCTGCACCACCAGGCCCTGCAATACAGACATGCTCGCCAGATTCTACTTTTATATTGACATTGCTTAGCACCTTTTGACTGGAGAAGGAGTACGAAAGATTTTTGGCTTCTACCTTAAAGCCTTTCGTCACATTTGATGGAAAATCCAGCCCACCTACCCGCTCGATAGGCAAGTCAGTAACATGAGCAATCTTATCAACCGCTGTAAGCAGATCATACACTACGTCCATGTACATGATGATTTTTTCAACGGCACTTAAAATGAGGATGATCACAATTTCAGAAGCTACAAACTGACCGAGCGTGATTTCCCTACCTACCACGAGTATGGTACCAACAATGAGCAAACCACCGGTAATAGCTGCCTTGAAGATGATGATGAATGAGAACTGTGTGAGCAGAGTATTGAAATGTACTTTCCTGTTTTTAAGGTAGTTGTTTACGTTATAGTCCGTTTGACGGATAGGCAAGTCAGAATTACCACCCAGCTTAAAGGAAACGATCGTGCGGGCCAATTCTTCCAGCCACTGCGCTACTTTGTATTTGTACTTCGACTCGTTAATCGATGACCGGAGCCCCCGTGGGCCGGTAGCATAAAAAATGAGTCCTAAAACAGTAAGCAGTATCAACCCGAAAAACACAAAGAAGGGGTGATAGAGCGATATGAGAAACAAGCCAAACAAAATCTGGATGATGGCCGAAGAGAGGTCTATTAATAACTTGGGAAGACCTTTCTGTACCGTCATTACATCAAAGAACCGGTTCACCAATTCAGGGGCATACTTTCCAGAAAGTGATTCCAATTGCAAACGCGGAATACGGAAAGCGAATTCCAGCGCAGCTTTCGTGAATACCCTTCGTTGCAAAAATTCAACCATGCTGATCTGAACCATTTGAAGTACGCCTGCCAGCAACACACCTAGTATCACCAGGCCGATCATCAAGTATACTGAACTGAACACTACGCCACCTGAAATCAACTCAACGGTAGTTTGTATACCCAAGGGCAGCGCCAGACTCACGATACCGACAATTACTGCATAGAACAAAATGTAGAATATGTCTCTTCGCTCAGTACTGAGTAGTCGTATCAACCGTTTGACAGGACTGAATTCTTCTGACTCTCCCGAATTGTTACTTACCGGGCTATCGTAGGTTACTGTAGCGAGACAGATGATTTCTTCCTTCTCATTGTGAAAGAACGTGGGTGATATGCTTTCTGCCCAGGAAAAACTTTCCTGGATGGCATCGCTCAACCGTATAACTTCAAATGACTTTTTGGTAGGTAAAATGATAAGTGGCGTGAGCGCCCCTTCTTCCTCACGAAATACTACCACAGGGCTCGACTGCTGACGTAGAAAATCATTAAAGTCAGCTGTTGCAAAGCCATATTCCATGAAGATGACACGGGTCTGATTACCCGCTTCTACCAAGTCGCGTTTAAACTCCATTAATTCATTTTTGGAGTAACTGCGATGGTTCATCTCCACCTGCTTGAGTTCGTTCAGATTGATGTCATGCTTCTGATGAAGTCCAATCTCACGAATGATCTTTACTATTGAATGGTTAGTGAGCATGATTTACGATTGAATAGAAGCAAAAACAATTCCTTGTATGAATTCGCGCAACTTCTCATGGCGCTTGGTGACCGGGTCACTCTTGCTGATGTTAGAAAGCGAAGGCAAGTGATCAATAAAAAACAACTGCTGATTGGCAGCCAATAAAACGGAGCTTATTAGCGAATTGGCATACGGATAATCGGGATTAATTTCCTTTACGAAACTTGCTATTTTTTTAGCCAGTGTCTTAAATCCGCCAA
Organism: Cyclobacteriaceae bacterium; assembly: GCA_019751475.1. Classification (GTDB taxonomy): domain Bacteria; phylum Bacteroidota; class Bacteroidia; order Cytophagales; family Cyclobacteriaceae; genus ELB16-189. The sequence continues at coordinate 2,450 of JAIENH010000530.1, read as the reverse complement.
AAAGCCCTACGCTGTTATCTTCGTCTACCCACTTGGTGAGGTAAGTTTTGTCAAGCTCTGACACTACAATGCGATGAAGGGCCTCCTCATTTACAAATTCAAATGTGGGATCATATTTTTTTTCCTGCGTGATCACCCAAAGGGCTGCCTTGAGTTTTTCTTGCGGGTCGCCAAGGCTGGAGGTTGCGAGTTCGATGCGGTAGTCAAGCCAATTCCAATACCAAGCCACCAAATAGTGCAATAGACGGTGCTTGTTCTCAAAATACCGGTAGACGGATGCCTCGGTCGATTCGATCTCCTCAGCCAGTTTTTTAAAGGTAAACTGCTCAAAGCCAAGCTGGTCAATCATCTCAACGCTTTTGCTGATGATTTTCTGCCCTAATTGCGTGTTTTGAGGGTCGCGAAGGTATAGCTTGTCGTTAAGCTTGAAAGTAAGTACAGCCATATTCAATATATACTTACAAATATAATAGTAATACTAACCATAACGGAAGTATGGTACAGAATGTTGGGTTTTGGGTAGCTTTATTGCTTTTACTTATCACCAAATCTCCCGGAAGAGAATATAACAACCCATAAGCAGGGTGAGCCAGCCGAAGGCCATACGAAGCCGAATTGTTGAAATTTTGCGTGAAAATTGGTTTCCAATAAGAATACCAGCAATGGCCAGCCCTGTAATCAATAGTAAAAAGGGCCAATCCATGCTGAAATTGAGAAAGTCGCCCAAAAAGCCTATTAACGAATTAATACTGATGATAAAAAGGGAAGTCCCTACTGCTGTTTTGAATGGTAGCCCTGTTAGAAAAACCAAGGCGGGAATAATTAAAAACCCACCTCCCGCACCCACCAGCCCGGTTAATACACCAATGAGTGAACCTTCTACGATAACCAGAAATGTGCGGAAACGCTGATTTTTGGAATACACCTCCCGTTTGCCGCGGATCATAGGTATGGCCGCCAGCACCATGAGTACAGCAAACAGCCCCAGCAAGAGCAGTCGCTTGGTGAAAACAAAGTCCCCCACAGTAAACAGAATTTCCGGTATCGTGGGGACGAGCCACTTGCGGGTACAGAAAATGGTCAGGATGGAGGGTATGCCAAATAAGATGCCAGTGCGAAGATTCACCAGATGCTCTCGGTACTTGGGTATAGCCCCTACCAAACTGGTGATACCAACAATGAACAGCGAGTAGGCTGACGCCTGCACCGGGGGCACATTAAAAAGATACACCAGGATGGGGATGGAAAGAATAGAACCGCCACCACCCAACAAGCCTAGTACCAACCCAATGAAGACAGACGCTACGTATCCAAAAAATTCCACACCCTTGCTTAAAGCGGAAAACTATTACGTCCGGGTGCGGAATGAAAATGTTTTGACCATTAAATCAAATTCTATCGGCTAAGTAGAGAGCGTGACTTACTTCATTTTGTCAAATTCGGCAATGAAGGCATCAGGATATTTTTTCTTAACAGAAGCGAGAAACTTATCGGCCTTGTCGCGCGAAGAGAATTGGCCCAGGATGAGGCTATAATATTTTACGCCATTCAAGATCTTGACTTGCACTGACACTTTCTTCTTGTAGGAGTTTTTCAGGTTGTCGGCCAGGCGCATCAGGTTTACCAACTCCTGGTAGGTGCCGATTTGTACACCAAAGCCCTTGGGATTGAGCCGGGAGATTTCGAAATCATAAAACTCTTTTTCGTCTACCGTCACCCGGTCGATGGTTTTGACTTCCATACCGCTCTTGCCATCGCCCGCATCGATCACTTCAATTTTTACATCGGCCAAGCCCTGGTTCACAAATCCCAGCTTTTCAGCAGCTGATTTCGAAAGGTCAATGATGCGATTGTCCACATAGGGTCCGCGATCATTCACTACTACTTCCACCATTTGATTGTTAGCGATGTTGGTAACACGCAGTTTCGTACCGAATGGCAGCGATTTGTGGGCGGCCGTCAACTTATTATGCTTGTACTTCTCTCCGCTGGCCGTGCTGCGACCCTCGAACTTATCTGCATAAAAAGATGCCTTGCCGGTTTGATTTTGGGCTTGGGCACCGTGAAAGAATGATACAAGGCAAAACGCAGTGACTAATTTTAACGAAGACATTTTCATTTGGGTGGTCTCTATTTGCTGCAAAATTAAGCAATTGGAGTTTGGCGAATTGTTGAATTGGTCAATTAGCTTACCTTTGCCCGGCAAGTAATCAATCCTAAATTATTTGCCATGGCGCTTGATCAAGCCAAGTTTCTTTTTGAGGCCCTCACCTACGATGACGTTCTCCTAGTACCCGCCTACAGCGAGGTATTGCCCCGCGAAACAGACACCCAGTCTTTTCTCACCAAAAACATCAAACTCAACATTCCCGTGCTTTCTGCGGCTATGGACACCGTTACGGAGTCGGCTTTGGCTATCGGTATGGCACTGGAAGGGGGGATAGGGTTTA
>JAIENH010000193.1 GCA_019751475.1 Cyclobacteriaceae bacterium | reverse complement strand
GGTCTGTGGGCATGTCTTGTTTAATGTATCTTTGAACCCCTGAATTGAACAAAACGTTCAGCCAGGCTGCACGCCTAAATGATCTCACGCGAAACCATAGACGAAGTACGAAACCGGATGGACATTGTAGATGTCATCAGCGACTTTGTTTCCCTCAAGCGATCGGGTCAAAACTACAAGGCGCTGAGCCCCTTCAATAACGAAAAGACGCCTTCGTTCTTCGTGGTTCCCGGCAAGGGCATATTCAAAGATTTTAGCAGCGGTAAAGGAGGGGATGCCATCTCCTTTGTCATGGAGCATGAGGGGATGAGCTATGTGGAGGCCATTCGCTTTCTCGCCAAGAAGTATGGGGTTGAGATCAAAGAAGATGTAGTCTCGGAAGAATTTCGTGAGCAACAGTCCGAGCGGGAGGGACTTTACATTCTCATGAACTTCGCGAAAGATTATTACAAGGACAATCTCTTCAACACGGAAGAAGGCCGGGGAATTGGGTTGAGTTATTTCCGTGAGCGAGGTTTTAACGATCGTACTATTCAAAAGTTTGAGTTGGGTTATGCACTGGAGGGTTGGAACAACCTGAGTGACGAAGCCATCAAGAAAAGCTACAGCAAAGAGTTGTTGGAGAAAACAGGTCTTATTGTCAAGAATGAAGAAGGTCGTACGTATGACCGCTTTCGCGGAAGGGTGATCTTCCCCGTGCACAACCTTACAGGCAAGGTCATCGCTTTTGGCGCGCGCATGTTGGGGAAGGATAAGAACCAACCCAAGTACATCAACTCTCCGGAAACAGAAATCTATCATAAGAGTAATGTGCTCTATGGATTGAGTCAGGCCAAGAATGCTATCCGGCAGAAAGACAATTGCTTCCTGGTAGAAGGATATACCGATGTGCTTTCCATGCATCAGTCTGATGTGGAGAATGTGGTGGCTTCATCGGGCACGGCCCTTACGGAAGAACAGATCAAGTTGATAAGGCGGTTTACCGAAAATGTTACTGTTCTTTTTGACGGTGACTCGGCTGGTATTAAGGCTGCCCTTCGCGGGATCGACTTGATTTTGAAAGGAGGATTGAACGTGCGTGTGGTGCTGCTGCCTGACAACGATGATCCGGACAGCTATTCACGAAAAGTTGGTACTACGGAGTTTCAAAAATACCTCGCACAAAAATCGCAGGACTTCATCTCTTTCAAATCAGGATTGTATGCCAATGAGTCTGGAAGTGATCCTATCCGCAAGGCGGAGTCTATTAAGGAAATTATAAGCAGTATTGCACTCATTCCTGATCCCGTCAAACGGTCTGTGTATCTGCAAGAGACGAGTCAGCAGTTGAAGATAGCCGAAGCGGTACTGATCACAGAACTGAATAAGATGCTGGTGCAAGAGCGCAAGAAGAAGGAGCGCGACCGGCTTCAGCCAGCTCAACAGGAGGAGCGCATCGATCACCTTGTAGAATCGCAAGCCACGGCAGTCACTCCACTGGATGTAAAAGACATGGTCTACTATCAGGAGCGTGAAACGGTGCGCTTGTTGCTGAACTATGCAGACCATTCACTGGAGGAACAAAAGTTGTCCGACTTCCTTTTGCATGAATTGGAGGATGTAGAGTTTGCTAACCCGGTGTTCCGTGAGATCTATGAGGTTTTTAAAAAACTCCTGGCAAAGGGAAAAACACCCAACAGTCAATACTTGCTGGAGCACGGTGATCGCGATATGCGAAGTGTGGTTACCGACCTGATTACCTCCAAATATGAAATTAGTCCTCACTGGAAAGAAAAATACCATATCTATTTTCCAAATGAATCGGAAGTATTGCAAGATCTTGCTTACACCAATGTATTGAGGTTGAAGTTCCGGGTGGTGCAAAAGATGATGGAGGAGAACCTGAGCAAAATCAAAGAGACAGAAAATGGAGGCAAATGGGAAGATGTGGAGAAGTACCTGGAGCAACAGGAGGGTCTCAAAAAAGCCGAACGCGAATTGGCATCCATACTGGGTATTGTAGTGGCGCGCTAAGGAACATACCGGCTTGGATTTACGTTGAAGCATAGAACAAATAAGACATGAACGATAAAATAAAATTGGATACGATTGAAGAGGCCATTGAGTCGATCAAAAATGGCAAGTTGATAATTGTTGTCGATGACGAAGATCGAGAAAACGAAGGTGATTTCATCTGTGCAGCTGAATCCATTACACCCGAAATTGTAAACTTCATGGCGCGCGAAGGCCGGGGCCTTATCTGCGTGCCGCTGGCAGAAGACCGCTGCGAAGAGCTTGGCCTCGACCTGATGGTTGGGAAAAATACGGCTGTTTTTGAAACACCCTTCACGGTGTCGGTGGACTTGATAGGCCACGGATGCACCACTGGTATCTCTGCACACGATAGGTTTAAAACAATCAAAGCACTTGCTGACCCAGAAACAAAGCCAGAAGAATTGGGCAAGCCCGGGCACATATTTCCATTGAAGGCAAAACGCGAAGGAGTGCTTCGCAGATCGGGTCATACCGAGGCAGCCATTGATTTCGCCCGACTGGCAGGATTCCGGCCAGCCGGAGTGTTAGTGGAGATCATGAATGAAGATGGCACCATGGCACGTCTGCCAGACTTGCGCAAAGTAGCCGATCGGTTTGATTTGAAATTAGTTTCCATCAAAGACCTGATTGCGTACCGCATGAAGGCCGAATGTCAAATTCGGAGACGAGTAAATGTGGATATGCCTACTGAGTATGGTGATTTTAAGTTAGCGGCTTATGAGCAAATTGATACAGGCGAACTTCACTTAGCGTTAATGAAAGGTGAATGGGTCCCTAATGAGCCAGTTTTGGTACGTGTTCATTCATCCTGTGTTACGGGTGATATATTCGGTTCGTGCCGATGCCATGAAGATGGTTGAGAAGGAAGGGAAGGGCGTGGTGCTCTACATGAAGCAGGAGGGACGAGGCATTGGATTACTGAATAAGTTGAAAGCGTATAAACTCCAGGAGGAAGGACTTGATACGGTTGAGGCTAATCTTCAATTGGGTTTTGACATGGACAATCGCGATTACGGCATTGGTGCGCAGATACTTCATGACTTAGGCATTTCGAAATTGAAGTTGATTACCAATAATCCGAAGAAGCGTGTTGGTTTGATGGGCTATGGCCTGGAAATTGTTGAGAACGTACCGATTGAAACGGAGCCGAACATTCACAATGCAAAGTACCTGCGAACCAAGCGCGACAAACTGGGTCATACGCTGCTGAAGAATCTATGAGGGTATGGGTGATCTTGTTGTTTGTTTTTCTGGCGGGCTTGGCCAAGGCTCAGCAGTTTCCGTTTGAGTTGTGGCATGAGGGGAAGATCGTATTGGAGTCGGGCGATACACTGCGCGGCAATGTAAAGTATGATTTGCAGCAAGACCTTCTTCAATTGGATCAAGATAATCGACTAGAGTCATTCACCGCACGCAAGGTTTTATTTTTTGAGATCTTCGATAAAACAGTCAAGCGCTATCGACAATTTTATTCGTTGCCATTTACTACTTCAGGTCAGTACAGGGCTCCTGTATTTTTTGAATTGCTTTCAGAAGGCAAAATGACATTGCTGGCCAGGGAAGCGTTGGAGTATCGCACCTATCCTGGATCATTTTACTATTATGGAAGTTATACAAGGCTTGTTTTGGTTAATAAGTTTTTCCTATTGAAAGAAAATGGTACCATTGAACCTTTCAGCGGCAAAAAGAGCGACTTGATTTACCTGATGGGCAACAAGGCCGACCCGGTGGAGAAGTACATGAAAGCCAATAAGCTGGATGTGGATATGAAGTACGAATTCGCCCAGATTGTAGATTACTATAATTCATTTTTTAAATAGCCCATGAGCAAACCTCTTATCCTGGTATCAAATGATGACGGCATCACCGCCAAAGGAATTTTCAATCTCGTCACTGTGATGAAGGAATTGGGCGATGTGTTGGTGGTAGCACCCAATCGTCCGCAGTCGGGTATGGGCCATGCTATCACCGTGGGTGACACGCTACGATTAAAGGAGTCAAATATTTTTGAAGGAGTAAGGTCGTTTGAGTGCTCAGGCACTCCGGCTGATTGCGTGAAGATGGCGAGGCATTATGTGTTGAAAGATAAACGCCAGCCAGATGTGGTCGTTAGCGGGATTAATCACGGGAGCAATACCTCTATAAGTGTTTTGTATTCGGGCACTATGTCCGCGGCCATTGAGGGAGCTATAGAAGGCACACCCGCCATTGGTTTTTCTCTTTGCGACTACGGCAGTGAGGCTGACTTTTCGCATACGCATGACTACGTCAAGCGAATTACCGAGCAAGTATTGAAAAAAGGTCTTCCGAAAGGAGTGGCTCTTAACGTGAATTTCCCGCCCAGGCGAAACGAAGCGATGAAAGGTATTCGTATTTGCCGTCAGGCCAATGCCAAGTGGGTGGAGGAATTTGATGAGCGCAGAGATCCCAATGGTCGCAAGTACTTTTGGATGACGGGCAACTTTGTAAATTTTGATAAGGGAGAAGATAACGATGAATGGGCTATTGCCAACAACTTTGTGTCAGTAGTACCTTGTCAGTTTGATCTTACAGCGCACACGTCTATACCTGTGCTGAACGAAGAATGGGAGATACTCGGATGATACACTTCTTGCGGAGTACCAATTTGTTGAATTTCACCTAAATTCATTACTGCAATTCTGTCAGATACAGCCATGGCCTCTTCTTGATCATGGGTAACATATACCGTTGTAATTCCAATTTTATT
>JAIENH010000240.1 GCA_019751475.1 Cyclobacteriaceae bacterium | reverse complement strand
ATCACCATCGGTGAACTTTACTGACAAAATAAGGGAGTCGGGGGTTGATGGATCAGTCACGTCTTTGAAAACAACTCTATCCAATTCAATAGCCGGGATCGGGGAAAAGACGGGTGGGTCAAAGCAGGAAGCCAATAACGTGATCCCCACCACCAGCACGGCCCAACCATTCACTATTCGCTTCATTTACTATACATTTACCAACCTGTAAATTTGTAAACCCTTGCAGACTTTTGAAAGCTTTGCTGCTGATTTATATCCTGTAAACGACCAGTCCTTCGAAGAAATTGCGCTGAGGCTTTTTCGGTTTCAGGCGGAAGCCAACCCTGTCTATCACCAATACCTCACTTACCTCGGGGTAGAAGCTAATGCTATTCAGTCGGTGCAGCAGATACCTTTTTTGCCTATTTCATTTTTCAAGGAGCACGATATTCAGTCGGGTGAGTGGCCAACGGAAATAATCTTCACCAGCAGTGGCACTACTGGCCAGCAGACCAGTCGCCATGCAATTCCGTCTTTGTCATTTTACCAACATCACAGTCGCGTACTTTTTGAAAAGATCTACGGTCCGTTGGACCAGTTTCACGTGTTATGTCTGTTGCCGTCTTACCTGGAGCGTACCGGTTCTTCGTTAGTGGCTATGGCAAACTATTTTATCCGCGAAAGCAATTCACCTTTTTCTGGATTTTATTTGCACGAAACGGAAAAACTAGTGGGTCAATTGGAAGCCTTGAAAGATGGGCGAAAGGTGTTGTTGCTGGGCGTCACATTTGCTCTCCTCGACCTTGCCGAAAACTTTGAGGCCGACCTGAGTCACTGCATTGTGATGGAAACCGGTGGCATGAAAGGCCGCAGGCAGGAGTTAACCCGCGAAGAGCTTCATTTAATTCTGGCAAAGAACCTAAACATTACATCGGTCCATTCTGAATACGGCATGACGGAAATGCTTTCTCAATGTTACTCACGGGGGGGCGGACTTTTTGAGTGCACCTCCTCTGTCAGGGTCATCCTTCGCCAGGTGAACGATCCTTTTTCTATCGAAACTGCCTCAGCGGGGGTTATCAATGTGGTCGACCTGGCAAATGCCCATTCCTGTGCATTTATTGAAACCCAGGATTTAGGTCGGATTCACCAGACAGGTCATTTTGAGGTACTTGGCCGCCTTGATAATAGTGATGTAAGGGGGTGCAACCTGATGGTGGCCTGACCCCCTTTTTATCGATAAAGTGACAAAATCTTACGTTGAACTTGCGAAAGAGGCGGTTATTCCTAATTTTGTTTCATTAAAACCTGACCCACATGAAAAGAATTCTAGCTGTCATCGCCCTCCTTGGTTTCTTAGCTTCTTGCAGCCAGTACACATGCCCTACGTACAGCAAGAAGGACGTGAAGAAGAATAGCGAGTCGAGGATCTGATCCTTAGACGTATTTTTCTACGTCCTCTTTTTGGATAGTGTCTCCCGACATTATCACCAGCCTTTCGGTCACGTTTCTTAGTTCCCGGATGTTTCCCGTCCACGGTTTACCTTCCAATAGTTTGATGGCCTTTGGGTCAATTTCTTTCTTGCGAGAGCCATGCTCTTCAGAGATATCTTTTAGGAATTTCTCTACCAATAGTTTGATGTCTTCCTTGCGTTCGGCAAGGGCCGGCACGGCAATCAGTATGACACCCAGCCGGTGATACAAATCTTCGCGAAAGCGATGTTCAGCAATCTCTTTTTTAAGGTCTTTATTGGTGGCGGCCACCACGCGCACGTTTACGGCAATGTCCTTATCTCCGCCTACGCGGGAAATTTTATTTTCCTGCAAGGCTCGCAGCACTTTGGCCTGTGCAGAAAGGCTCATGTCACCAACCTCATCGAGGAAGAGTGTACCACCTTCGGCCTGCTCAAACTTTCCGATCCGCTGCTTGATGGCGGACGTGAAAGAACCCTTCTCATGACCGAAGAGCTCACTTTCAATCAGTTCACTGGGTATGGCCGCACAATTGACTTCCACAAACGGGCCTTCCTCGCGATGGCTCTTTTCGTGAATGGATCGTGCCACCAGTTCCTTGCCACTGCCGTTGGGCCCTGTGATGAGCACACGGGCTTCTGTTGGGGCCACTTTGTCTATCATCTCTTTTACTTTCTCTAGTGCTGGTGATTGGCCCACCATTTCAAACTTGCGCGACACTTTCTTGCGCAGCGTTTTTGTTTCCTTTACCAGGGAATTTCGATCCAACGCATGGCGCACCGTAATGAGCAACCGGTTAAGGTCGGGTGGCTTTTGTAAAAAATCATACGCGCCCATTTTGATAGCGTCCACCGCCATCTCGGTAGTGCCGTGGGCGGAAATCATGATGAAGGGAGTAGGAATATTTTTCTCTTTCGCTTTTTGCAACACGTCCATGCCATCGAGCTTGGGCATCTTGATGTCGCAAAAGGCAAGGTCGTAGGAACCGCTTTCAAGCAAGGCCAGCCCTTCGGCACCATCTTTTGCTTCGTCTACCTCCAGTTTCAATTCCTTTTGGTCGAGGAGGATATCTTTAAGCACCGCACGAATGCTGGCTTCGTCTTCAATGATGAGAATTTTAGGCATGGGCAAAAATAGCGAAACCTGCCACGCTTTCACGCAACAGGTTTCATGTTAAAAAAATGCAAGCCTGTAAGCCGGGTTCTGTGTTCCCGACAAGTCGGGATCCCTATCATTTATCTGTCCGCGGTTTCACAACCGGGATCCATCAGCCTACCCGTGACGCTCACCGAAGTGAACCGCGAGCCGCGGTGCTCCGTGAGGAGGCGCCACTTATTTGGCCTTTCAACTCGTAAGGTTTACCATGCCCCCGATGTCGCCACCGGAGCGGTGGGCTCTTACCCCGCCTTTTCACTATTACCCCGACATAGTCGGGGCTACCTGTTTTCTGTGGCACTGTCTGTCCCCGACAAGTCGGGGCCTTCCTGTTAGGAAGTACGATGCTCTGTGTTGCCCGGACTTTCCTCCCCCTGATCCCGATAGCTATCGGGATCGGAAAGCGATAAGGCGTCTTGCGGTGCAAAGATACACGGTTAATCTTATTTGCTTTTTGCGACCTTGATTCCACAGGTTATCCTCGTTGATGAGTATACTCTTGGGCTTGGCAAGAACATTCTCACGTTTTGATGAAAATTATTCAAAAGAAGCTAATACCTCAATCTCTGCGAACCTCTGCGCCCTTTGCGGTTATTGCTTACGGCAAAGGGCGCTGAGAAACACACGCAAAGTTGCGAAGAGAATCTATGTACTGGCAATAGTAGTAGGTTATTACCAAATAAAACGGATTAGCTATCTTTCACACATGAGAGTGGGGCGTGTGTGGCAGAATGACTGGATGCTAATGGTACTCTTAATGGTCTGCTCATGGCCGGCAGTAGCCCAGCGCGACTCAACGGAAAACAAACGATTTACCTGGTTCCCTATCCTCGGTGTTACACCTGAAACGAGTTTGATCATTGGGGGTGGAACATTTGTGCGATTCAACCGGTCAGACTCGCTTACGCGACTTTCATTTGCCAATGCAAATGCTTCGGTAACACTAAACAAACAATGGCAGGTAAATTTGGGTCTTAATTATTTTACAACAGGGGAAAAATATTACCTGCAAGCTGGACTCAGTTACAATGACTTCCCGCTTTACTTTTACGGTATCGGCAATGACATCAACATAGACGAACGTGAGCTTTTTAGTTCAAATACATTCCGGTTTCAATTTTTGCTGTATAAGACGATAACGAAGAAGCTATTTCTCGGTGCGGGCTATCGCTACGGCAATGTACACCGACTGAATTTTCAGCAAAATGGCATTTTGGAAAGTTTGGCACCCACGGGCCTCAACGGAAATTATTATTCAGGTGCTCAACTTGCTTTGCTGTGGGATAATCGCGATAGCCAACTAACGCCTACGCGAGGTTACTTTATAAATGCTACCGGTTTTATTCATCAGACTTTTTTAGGCAGCGAATTTTCATTTAACAACTACCAGCTTGATGCGCGGTATTATTTCAAACCTGCCCGGAAAAGCAAGAACGTAGTGGCACTGCAAGTGCATGGAAACTTTAATAATGGTGATGTGCCGTTCACTGAACTGGCCATGCTCGGAGGCGACAACACCATGCGTGGCTATTATCTCGGCAAATACCGCGACAACCACTACATAACAACCCAAGCCGAATATCGTTGGGCGTATAATCGATGGCTTGGTTTTGTGGCCTTCATTGGTGTTGGAAGCGTGGCGCCCAATCTGGGTGCTTTTACGGCTGTTAACCTGCTCCCTAACTATGGCGCGGGGGTGCGCTTTAAGGACATCCCCTCAGAAAATGTGAATCTCCGACTTGATTATGGCTTTGGCCGCGATACGGGAAATTTTTACCTGGCAATATCCGAGGCATTCTGATTCACTTGTAGCGCTTTCTGCGTTTTTAACACTTCATCCGACCGGGCTGACAGTTGGGTAACAATCAGTTTATAAACCGCCTGCCTGCCTTCACTTTTACCGTGTAATCGCACAAACGATACATGAATGAAAACACTGATAGCACTTCTTTTGATCACTGGCTCAGCCTGGGCGCAAACCACCATTACCGGCACCGTTGCTGATACGCAGGGCGAGGCGCTCCCTGGTGCTAATGTAGTGATCAAAGATTCTTACGATGGCGGCAGCACAGACATAAACGGCAAGTTTGCCTTTTCGACTTTGGAGAAAGGCAATCACATCGTTGTCGTAACAGTCATCGGTTA
>JAIENH010000217.1 GCA_019751475.1 Cyclobacteriaceae bacterium | reverse complement strand
ATGTCGCACCGCTCGGGCGAGACCGAAGACAGCACCATAGCCGACCTGGCGGTGGCGTTGAATACCGGCCAGATCAAGACCGGTTCGGCTTCCCGCTCAGACCGCATGGCCAAATACAACCAGCTTATTCGCATTGAAGAAGAACTGGGCGAGTGCGCCTATTTCCCCGGAAAGCTGATTTAAACTGACTTGAAATGTAAGGGCGCCCGTAGGAACTAACCTCCGGGCGCCTTGTTTTTTTAGATATTCTCTACAATTTCCTACCTTCGTCTCATATTTTTTAAACTATGATCAAGCGCCTGCCGCCCCTGTTCAGAAATTTTTACTTTGTGACTGGGGCCACTTTTTTAAGCTGGATGATTTTTCTGGACTCCAACGACCTGATTAACCGTTTTCGCATGAGTGCGAAGCTGCGGTCATTGGAAAACGAAAAAGAATACTACCATGAAAAAATCAATGAGGTAGAGAAAGACCGGCAAGAACTGATGGGTACTACCGAGCTGTTGGAAAAATTTGCTCGTGAAAAGTACCTGATGAAAAAGGAGACCGAAGATATTTTCATTATTCAAGAGAAAGACTGACATGAAGGCTATTATTGCGGGGTTATTGTTGTTGGTGTGTAGTGCCGGGGTGTACGGCCAGCGAACCATTGAAGAAGGCGCACGGCAAAACTGGATGGACAGGGTGTATGTGGGTGGCGGCTTGGGTTTGAATGGTGGCACCGATGGTTTTGGCAACAGGTTTTTCTACATCGGACTGATGCCGATAGTGGGTTACATGGTGACAAACCAATTTTCTGTTGGCACCGGTTTGACCTACCAGCGATACAACTATCCCGATTTCAATGTCACGCTTACGCAATACGGTGCCAGTCCGTTTGCGCGCTATAACTTCAATCAACTTTTTCTGTATAGCGAGTACATGCTGCTGAATACACCAACTTTCGATAATGCACAGCGCAGGACATTCAATCGCATGTTGGTAGGAGCCGGATTCAGTCAGCCGATAGGTGCAAGACGCGGAGCCATCAATGCCATGGCCTTATACGATGTACTCTACAATCAATCGGAGCGGGCCTTCGCCTCTCCGTGGGTATTCAGGGTTTTCTTTTCGTTCTGATTTTAGAACGCGATCCCAAATTTTTCTCCCAGCTGTTTCAAATCTTCCACCACTTTCGCGTCAAGCGGAATACCGTTTTTCCTTCGTTTAATTTCTGATTCGCGCTCGGGATCTCCGGGTATCACCAAGTTAGATTGACCTTCTATTGTTTTAGCTGCGCGAAAGCGAGTAATCCAATTGTCCATGTGATGTTTGAAATCTTCCGTTGACCGGAAGGCGTCCACGCGCATGGCACCAAAAAAATGCCCGATGCCCTCGCCTACAGGATCTGCTGGAGGCGCTAGAAAACTTACGAAGGGCGGCACCCACGGACCATAGTTGGCACCACTCAGCACAGCAGAAAAAATATCCACCCACGCTCCGAGGCAAAAACCTTTGTGACTACCATGTTCGCGGTCGCTGCCCAAAGGGATGAGTGCGCCACCATCTTTTAGTTCGCTCGGATTGGTGGAAGAAGCTCCATTCTTTTTTTGAATCCAGCCGACTGGCGCTTCCTGATTTTTGCGCTGCAAGATTTCAAGCTTGCCGTTGGCAGCTGTAGTAGTAGCAAAGTCGGCTACAAAGGGTGGCTGTTGTCCGGCCGGGATGGCAACACAAATCGGGTTGGTGCCCAACAGTCGCTCTACGGAGAAAGTAGGCGCCACTAATGGACTTGCGTTCGTCATCGCCATGCCAATCATATCGTGCTCCAATGCCATCATTGCATGATAGCCGGCAATGCCAAAGTGATTGGAGTTTTTTACCGCTACCCAGCCGGTGCCACACGTTTTTGCTTTTTCGATCGCCACGCGCATAGCATAAGGTGCGACTACCAGGCCGAGACCCTGATCGCCATTCACTACGGCTGTGCTTGGCGATTCATGCACAATCCGAAGAGCCGGCCGACTGTTCACCCGCTTTGCTTCCCACAGCCGCACGTATCCACTCAGGCGCGCGAGACCATGCGAATCAATGCCGCGCAAGTCAGCACTTAATAGCACGTTAGTTGCCTCGTTGGCCTGATCAGGCGGGCAGCCGATCTTTAAGAACATAGCGTGGGCAAACTGCCAAAGATTTGCGTAAGCAAAGACAGGGTTATTCATAGCGCCAAAAATAAGGATTTGCTGCTTGGTGGGCGGGGTAAGTGTGGCGGTGCCGTTTATGGAAGAAAATATTACTCTCTACCTTGTGGAAACTTTGGATTTACTGCATCCTATAGGCAAATTTTAAAATTATGAAGGTTAAGAAACTGATTTCAATTGTTCTGACATGCCTTTCCAGTGTGGCTTTTGCCCAAACGGAAAAAGCAGTCGATTCTAGGATCACGAATGTGACCGTCTTCCTGGCGAAAGCCCAGGTGACGCGTGAAGTGAAGTCGCGGGTGGAGGCAGGCAAGACCAGCCTCATTATCACCGGTCTCACCGCAGAGTTGGATCCACGGAGCATCCAGGTGGCAGGCAAGGGGAATTTCATTATCCTCGGCACAAGCCATCGCCAAAACTATTTGAGTGACTTGAATACTCCGAAAGCGCTGCGAATATTGAAAGACTCGCTTGAATACTATCAAAAGCAAATCACGCTGGAGCAAAATCAAAAGGAAATTCTCAACAAAGAAGAACAAATGCTACTTAGCAATCAGAAGATCGGGGGTGGCAATCAAAACCTGACCGTGGCCGAGTTGAAAGCGATGGCCGACTTTTATCGCAGCCGATTGGGCGAGATTGTAACCTCACGCGCTAAGCAAGATGACAAGACCAAACGCCTGACCGAAAAAGTGACGCGACTCCAGGCGCAGATCAATTCACAAAATGAATTATACAGCCGCAACACTAGCGAGATTGTAGTAAGTGTTTCGGCAGAGGTGGCCACAACGGTGGATCTTGATGTGAACTATGTGGTGACACAAGCAGGTTGGTATCCGGTGTACGATGTGCGGGCCATCAATTCCAAATCTCCACTTCAGTTGAATTACAAAGCCAATGTATTTCAGGGCACGGGAGAAGAATGGAAAAACGTGAGGATGAAACTCTCTACGGCCAACCCGAATCAAAGCGGGTTGAAACCGGAGTTGTACACGCAGTACCTGGATTTCTATCAGCCTGTGATGTACAGTATGTATAAGGATAAGAAAGCGATGCGCCCCTCCTTGCCGATGGAAAAAGCGGGCGCAGCCATGGATGTAGCCGAAGTACAGGCTGCTCCGGCCGTCACCGTAGCAGACTTTGTAACGGCCATCCAAACATCCCTTAACACCGAGTTTGATATTGCATTGCCGTACACGGTGGCGTCTTCTAATCAACCTACGCTGGTGGACATACGCACCTACGAGATGAAGGCGAACTATCAATACTCCGTGGCACCTAAGTTAGATGCGGACGCCTTTCTCATGGCCAAGGCCACCGGATGGGAAGAGTTTAACCTGCTGCCAGGGGAGTCCAATATTTTCTTTGAAGGAACATTCGTTGGCAAAACATTCATTGATCCCAACTCCATTAAAGACACACTGGCCATATCGTTGGGCCGCGATAAGCGGATCGTGGTGAAGCGGGAAAAGGTGAAAGATTATACTTCCCGTAAGGCGATTGGTGCAAATGTACGCGAAACGTATGCTTACGAAATCTCGGTGCGCAACACGAAGCAGGAAGCCATCAAGATTATGGTGGAAGACCAGGTGCCGGTAACGCAGAATAGTCAGATTGAAGTAACGGTGGCTGATACTGGTGGAGCCACCTATGTAAAAGAAACCGGCAAACTTTCCTGGCAATGGTCGCTTGCGCCCAATGAGACAAAAAAGACCGTCTTTAAGTTTGAAGTCAAGTATCCGAAGGATCGCCAGATCAACGGACTTTAGAAGAGAGGCGCGGGTATAACAACAAATTCTTTATTTTTAGGGATGTTCTTACGAGCGTCCCTTTTTTTATTTCTGATAAGTTCGGTTTCCCTGCGAGCGCAGGTGGTGAATACGGCTACGATGGATACAATCGCTTCAACGGTGATTGGTCACGTAGCCATTGGCGGCTATGTAGATTCGTACTTCACCTATAATTTTAATCGGCCAGCCGACAATGTTAATCCTTATTTCGTTTCGTCTGCTAAACACAATGAGTTGACCATCAACCTGGCCTATGTGGACGTGCGCTATAAGTCCAAGTATATGCGTGCGCGGTTTGTGCCAGGCTTCGGCACGTACATGGATGCGAACTATAAGAATGAACCCGGCTCACTCAAAAACATGGTGGAGGCGAATGTAGGTGTGTTGATTTGGGAAAAGAAAAGGATTTGGTTGGATATCGGTGTGCTGGGTTCGCCCTACACCAATGAAAGTGCTATCTCTAAAGACCATTTGATGTACACACGTTCTTTTGCTCCGGAGAACGTACCCTATTACGTTACCGGTGCGCGTGTCACAGTGCCCGTGAGTGAAAAAGTGAATGCGTACCTGTATGTAATCAATGGCTGGCAGGTAATAGAAGATAACAATCAGGGGAAATCTTTTGCCACGCAAGTGGAGTACCGGCCAAACAACAAAATGTTGCTCAACTGGAATACCTACGTGGGCGATGAGCGGTCCCGCACACGCCCCAATCTTCGCACGCGGTACCTCAATGATTTTTACTGGATATACAATCCCGGTGGAAAAATTTCTGCTACG
>JAIENH010000312.1 GCA_019751475.1 Cyclobacteriaceae bacterium | reverse complement strand
TTTTTTCAGCAACGTGGCGTGGAAAATCAATGAGTTTAACACACCCTCCATGTCGCGAAGGTTGGTATCCACACTGTAGGCAAGGTACTCCGCTACTTCGGTAGGGATGTCAATGCCATCCGACTGCATTTTGTTGTGAATGATGGCAAGCTTGGTCTCAAAGTCAGGCTCTTGTAAGTCGGCTGTGAGGCCCCACTTAAACCGCGACAGCAACCGCTCCTGGAAACCTTTCAGATCGCGCGGAGGGCAGTCGCTGGTCATGATGATTTGCTTGCCCGTTTGATGCAGTTGGTTGAAAATATGAAAAAACATTTCTTGGGTCATTTCACGACCCGCCAAAAACTGCACATCATCCAGTATCAACAAATCTACTTGCAAATAGAAATTCTGAAACTCCTGCAGCTTGTGATTTTGAAGGGCATTCAAAAATTGGTTGGTGAAATCATTTTGATCAACGTACAAAACAATCTTGTCCGGTAGCTTTTGTTTGATTTCGTTGCCGATGGCTTGCACGAGGTGAGTCTTCCCAACTCCTACGCCTCCATAGAGCATAAGCGGGTTAAAAGAAGTAACACCCGGCTTCTTCGCTACGGCCACACCTGCTGAGCGAGCAAGCCGATTACAATCGCCCTCAACAAAATTCTCAAAGCGATAGCTGGGGTTAAGCCGCGAATTGACTGTCTGCGGATTTAATGAGCGAAACGTAAACGGAGAATAGTCTTCCAGGTGCGCGTTGCCGTTTCCATGAGTGGTTTGGGCAGCATGCTTACCGTTTCCATTGTTGGGATAGTTCACCGTAAGCGGAGGATTGCGCTGATTGCCGCTATCAACAATAACAGAATATTCGAGTCGGGCGTTTTCTCCCATCACTGTCATGATGGCCTTTTTCAATACCGGCACGTAGTTCTCTTCGAGCCACTCATAAAAAAATTGTGAAGGTACCTGGATGGTTAACACATTGTCCTCTTGACGCAACGGCACAATGGGTTTAAACCAGGTATTAAAATTTTGTTCGTCTACTTGCTGCTTAATGAGATCAAGACAATCGGACCAGACAGTTGCACTATCAACTTCCATAATGAATCGCGTCAGTTGGAATTTTTCGCTCCGAAATTTTTTGGAGGGAGACAAAGGTGTAAAAATTCAGGTGAAGAAAAAAACAAAAAAGACGCTTGATTTTTGAGATTTTTTTTACGTAATGCCATCATCATTTTATACATAAAAATTGCATTAGTGCTTCTAATCACTTCAATTTGACCTGCCAAACGATTGCGGTTTTGAAAGAAAAAAAGAAAAAATTTTCCAACTTCCCTCCTGCCACGCTGCATGATTGGGAAACAGCTGCAAAAGAAGAGCTTGGCGGCAGTGATCCGTGGAAAAAGTTAAGCGTTGATGTCAAAGGCCTCGCTATCAAGCCGTTTTATGACGGAAAAAGTGAACTTCGCCCGAAGGCATTGCTTCATCCGTCACCGCAAACCGCCTTGGGGCCGCGCACGTGGCACAATTGTCCGCGCGTGGTGGTCGAAAATGAAAAAGAAGGCAACGCGCAAGCCCTTCATCATCTTCAACATGGCGCTGACGGTGTTTCTTTTGAATTAAAAGGCGCTGCCAATGTCGAAATATTGCTCAAAGGCATTGAGTGGCCTTATTGCGCGCTGATTTTTTCGGTAAACGAAGATGCGGACGATCTCCTTTCAAGAATAACTGCTTTTCGATCTAAACAAAAATGCGATGCAAATGCCTGCACAGGTGCTTTTTTTGCTAATAAACACGAAAAGGCAAACGGCACTGAGGCGTTTTTTACTTCTGGATTCTCCTTTCCATTGCAAGACATACCGGCCGAAGAATTAATAAACGGATTTAAATTAATAGCTGACTCAAAAAGCAATTTCTTGAATGAACCTGTGGCTATTCAAGTCGAGATTGGCCAGGATTTCTTTCTGGAGATTGCAAAATTGCGGGCTATCAGACTTGTGTGGCATAGAATACAACAGCCTGGAAAAGGAAAAAACAATCCGTCACCTCTCTTTATCCATGCGTGGATGCGTCCGTGGTCTGAAGAACGTTACCAGCCGCACGAAAACATGTTGAAAAGCACCACAGCAGCCATGGCCGCAATACTGGGCGGGTGCGATGCACTCACAATTTTGCCAGATGAGAAAAACCACGTGTTGGCATCGCGCATTGCCCGAAATGTGTCAAACATATTACGTGAAGAATCTCACTTATCGAAAGTGGCGGATCCGCTGGCGGGCACTTATTTTCTCGAAGATGTTACTCATCAGTTG
The DNA here is from genome assembly GCA_019751475.1 of Cyclobacteriaceae bacterium. Lineage (GTDB taxonomy): Bacteria > Bacteroidota > Bacteroidia > Cytophagales > Cyclobacteriaceae > ELB16-189. Next base: position 2,452 of record JAIENH010000312.1, on the reverse strand, counting down.
GTCGAAAAGGTGTGGGCCGAGTTAAAACAGGCTGTATGAAGAAAGAGCACATACATCAGCCTTGGCTTTCGCCTGAGAAAATTGAAATCACACCGGAGTATTCGTTTCAGGAATTTGAACATCTGCAATACACGGCCGGTGTGCCTCCATTTTTGCGCGGGCCTTACGCCAGCATGTACACCGTGCGCCCGTGGACGGTTCGCCAGTACGCGGGATTTTCCACAGCAAAAGAATCAAATGCATTCTATCGCAGGAATTTAGCGGCTGGCCAAAAAGGATTGTCAGTAGCATTTGATCTGGCCACGCATCGCGGATATGATTCAGACCACCCTCGTGTGGCAGGTGATGTTGGCAAAGCCGGTGTAGCAATCGACTCGGTGCTCGACATGAAAATTCTTTTTGATCAGATACCACTTGATCAAATGTCGGTGTCGATGACGATGAACGGTGCGGTGCTGCCGATCATGGCTTTCTTTATTGTGGCAGCAGAAGAGTCGCAACCAAGTGGAATAAAACCTCATCAACTTACAGGCACCATTCAAAATGATATTCTGAAAGAATTCATGGTGCGCAATACATACATCTATCCTCCGGGCCCTTCGATGCGCATCGTGGCAGATATTTTTTCTTATTGCGCTAAGGAGATGCCGAAGTTCAATTCCATCAGCATCAGCGGCTATCACATGCACGAGGCCGGTGCACCTGCTCACCTGGAGTTGGCTTACACGCTGGCAGATGGACTTGAATACCTTAGGGCTGGATTGAAAGCGGGCATTGCTATCGATGACTTTGCTCCGCGATTATCTTTCTTCTGGGGCATCGGTATGAATTTCTTTATGGAGGTAGCAAAGATGCGTGCGGGGCGGATGCTTTGGGCGAAAATTGTAAAAGGTTTTGATCCGAAAAATCCGAAGTCCATGGCGCTGCGTACCCATTGCCAGACAAGCGGTTGGAGTCTTACTGAGCAAGACCCTTATAACAACGTAACGCGCACCTGTGTAGAAGCCCTCGCAGCCGTGCTGGGCGGCACTCAATCCCTTCACACTAATTCTTTGGATGAGGCCATCGCATTGCCTACCGACTTCTCTGCGCGAATTGCACGCAACACACAGCTATTCCTACAAAAGGAAGCAGGCGTCACACGCGTGGTGGATCCATTAGGTGGGTCATACTATGTAGAATACCTGACCGATCAGTTGATCGAAAAGGCTTGGGCGTTGATTGAAGAAGTCGAGGAACTGGGTGGCATGACACGGGCTATTGAGGCGGGTGTACCCAAACTGCGAATTGAAGAAGCGGCCGCGGCCAAGCAAGCACGCATTGACTCCACACAAGATGTAATCGTAGGCGTGAATCGATTTACTACCGATGAGAAAACGGATGTAGAAGTACTGGAAGTGAATAACGAGGCCGTGCGCAAAGAACAGGTGGAGCGACTGCAACAATTGAAGAGAGACCGCGATCCAGAAAAAGTTTCGGCTGCATTGAATGTATTGACAGCCTGCGCGTCTGGCCAGCCGGGCAATCTGTTGTCATTGGCTATTGATGCAGCCCGGGCACGCGCTACGCTAGGCGAAATTTCATCTGCGTTGGAAAAATCGTTTGGCAGATACTCCGCTCCCATCCGTACCATTTCTGGTGTATATTCGGGTCAGATGAAAGACGCAGGTGCCCTCGAAGAGGTAAAAAAACTTTCTGACCGCTTTGCAAAAAAAGACGGCCGCAGGGCACGAATCCTGGTAGCAAAGATGGGACAAGACGGTCACGACCGCGGTGCGAAGGTGATTGCCAGCGGTTTCGCAGACCTTGGTTTTGATGTTGACATAGGACCATTGTTTCAAACGCCCGAAGAAGTTGCCAAGCAGGCCATGGAAAATGACGTGCACGTAGTTGGTATCTCCAGCCTGGCAGGAGGCCACAAGACATTAGTGCCGCAATTGATCAACGCTCTGAACGCAGTGGGCCGACCTGATATACTGGTGGTGGCCGGAGGAGTGATACCACAACAAGACTATAAATTTTTATACGATGCAGGTGTCACAGGAATCTTCGGGCCGGGCACACCGGTGACAGAAGCTGCCAAAACAATTTTGAAGAAGTTGTTGTGATCCGTCACACAACGTGACGGACACCTCAATAAATAATCCTCTTGTACTCCATAACCTCCTCCCACTTTCATTTTGTACATTTGTCGCTCTAAAATTTTTCAATTATGTCAAAGGGCTTCTACAGCATTCCACATCCAAAAAATGAACCCGTTCTCTCCTACGCTCCCGGCTCGAAAGAGCGGGCAGCCTTAAAGAAAGCCATTGAGGAAGCACGCAGTACCGTGCTTGACATCCCCATGTACATCGGTGGCGAAGAAGTGCGTTCGGGTAAAAAGAAAGCCATCGCACCTCCGCACGATCATGCACACCTGTTGGGTCATTTTCATGAAGGTGATAAGAGCCAT
>JAIENH010000503.1 GCA_019751475.1 Cyclobacteriaceae bacterium | reverse complement strand
ATCAAGTCAGCCTGGAATAAATTAGATGAGTTAAAATCCCCGCATCAACTCTCCTTTAATTTTGCGTAAGTCCAGATTCTTAGTCTAGCTAGAATTTAGTTTTTGTAACTACTAATTTAAAATGGGCAAGCATGGGGATATAAGATTATTTCATAACTTTAATTAAATTGAAAAAGGAGACTATTTCAATTCTTAAGATAGGATTTTTGATTAGCATAAGTAATCACTTTTTAAGTAACTTCTAATACCCAATTTCTCCGTCATGAAGCCATACAAACTTAGAATCAATTGGTGTATTCTTAGTTTTTTGTTTACTACACTTGTCATTAATTCCTCCTTTGCCCAAAGGAATACACTTGATAGTCTTCGGATTGTTCTAAAAAATGCTACTACAAGTTCAGATAGTCTTCGTGTGATGAACTTGATGACTAAAGTATGGTTTGATCGCCAATTAGATACCGCTTTATCAGTTAATTCAAAAACCATTGCATTTGCCACTAAAAGTAGAGATACCTCAGAATTAGCTATGGCCTATTTCCTCAAAGCTAAATTATTAGCGGGTGTAAGGCGCCATGACCGAGTTTACGTTGCTTATCAAGAATGTAAGAAGGCGGCAGCGCTCTTGAAAAACAAAGAATTTGAAATTTTGGAAATATGGATAGAATCGTTTGCAAACACTCTTGTTTTAAGAACAGACGCGGCTGAATATGTTTTGGAAAATAAGAATTTTAGAAGACTGGATAGCATTTTTGTTGAAAACCTTACGCGATGTAAGGACTATTACCTATCCAAGGGTGATTTGTTGATGGCTGGTCTAGTAGAAGAGGATATTGTTGTCAAAGGCGTTCCAAAGTACAAAACCACGCACATGGATATGGCAAAGGAGTTTTATCGTAAGGCGCATTTCACTGAAGGACTATCAAAAATTGCCAGATACCGTGCATATTATTATTGGCACAGGGAAGGTTATTATCTCTGGTATGCCAAGAATTTTGTTTTGGGTGGTCAGTCAGAGCAAAAATCGCCCTACACTTTTGCGAAAGATGATAAACAAAAGGCCAGGGAATTTTTAATAGAATCAGAGAATTTAGCCAGAGCGACAGGGAATTTAACCGAAACTGCTAAAAGTGTTAACAAACTCGCGTACTGTGAGATGAGTGTAAAAAATTACTCAACTGCGATTCGCTTTGCGCAGGAAGCTTTGAACACTGCATATCGAATTAATGATGTTGAACAAGTAATGCAGTACCAACAAACATTTTATGATGCTTATATTGAAATGAAGCAGGGTGAAAAAGCAATTCCGTACATAGAAAAGTATCTTTTGTTAAAGGATAGCATCATCGGACGGTCATCATTTGCTGCAATCAGTGAGATGGAGACGAGAAATAAAGTATTTGAGCAGGAGAGAGAAATGCAACAATTAAAACTCAGCGAGATTCAAAGCAGTGGTCAACGGCTGATACTCCAGATAACTACTGTTGGCCTGGTTATAATTCTGATATTGATTGTTTTTATTTTTTGGAACCGTCAACGCTACTTAGGGCGAATTAAAGACGCTGAAATCAGACAAAGACTTCATGAGCAAAAAGAGGGTATCAGTCGTGATTTGCACGACAGCCTAGGGGGGCAACTTAGCTCTATATCAATAGGAGTAAATCGCCTTTCAAAAGAAAATAATGTGGACTCTGTACAAAAGATCCAGGAACTTGCCGACAACGCCCTCATCGAGTTACGCCATTCATTGTGGGTAATGGACAAAGAATCCATTACCATTGCTGACGTAGAACAGCGCATCAACAACCTGTTTTGGCAGTACCGAAAGATAGAAACACCCATTGACCTTCGTGTAGAGATTGAGGATGCACTTTTGAGCTATAAGCTGAAATCTGATCAAGCGGGTCCCCTATACCGCATCATCCAGGAGGCCACTCACAACAGTGTAAAGCATAGTCAAGCTACTCATTTTAGAATCGCATTTGAAAAAATTCGAGATCAGATTCAAATGAAAATCTCTGATAATGGAATAGGTTTCGACATGTCGGTGCAAACAGGTGTTGAGCATTATGGCATGAGAAATATTAAACAAAGGGCGGAGAAGATGAATGCCAAACTATCTGTTGAGTCAACTCCTGAAAAAGGAGTGAAGATTCTTTTACTTTTCCCCATTTAAAACCTGAAAAAGGCTACATCAATTCTTTCGTTTTGTTAATAGCCTCTATTTTGTTTCTCACCTGCAATTTCTTAAAAGTATTGGTCATGTGTTTTTTTATGGTCTCAAGACTAACATGCAGCTGGTCCGCTATCAACTTATACGGATACCCTTTGGATACTAACCTCAATACATCCAGTTCACGCTCACTTAGTTGATACTGGTTAGAAATATCCCTTAGCTCCTTGGGTGGGGCATTGGTTAAAAACCGAATGGTTTTCAATGCAATGCCTGGTGACATAAATGCTCCACCCTGATTTACCTCATGTATTGTTTTAACAATAAATGAGGATTTTTCATTCTTTAACAAGTACCCAACAGCACCAGCCTTGAAGGCCTCAAATATTCGATCGTCATCTTCGGAATTGGTGAACATCACAACCTTAATCTTAGGATAGAGCTCGTGTAGTAATTTAGTGGCCTGGATACCCTCGGTAGCATAGGCCATGGATATATCCATCAGCACAACCTGAGGGTGTGTGGAGACATCCGTTGACAATTTATTGACAAATTCCGTTCCACTGGTGGAAATAGTAACCGTATCAATGTCGGGGTACTCGGCTAACTCTTGCCTTAAATTCCTGGCCAGGGTTTGGTCATCGTCAATAATGGCAACACGTATAGGCATCCGGTTCAAAGGTACAGAATCAAAGTACCGTGTACTATTACCCAAAAGGAGAGTTTTTATAGGTGCTGATAATTTGAGGTACAACTTTTGGGTAAGTGTGAAGACTTGCTCAACTGAAAAGATGATTAGGCAAGACAAAAGCACCTCTATGTTAAATACACTTTTGGGGTATATAAAATGGATCATAGGACTTGTAGAAGCTGCTTAAATACACCTTTTGGGTAATTGATTGACTTATTGGATAGTGTAAGATTTGTATCGTTAAAACTCCAGAACGAGTTCCTGATCAACAGAAAAATATGAAAAAAACAAGGCTCATCATCTTCTTGTTGTCGGCAACGCTTTCATCCAAAGCACAATCCCTCGCTTCTTCGGTAATAGCCGCTTCGGGAGATCAGTTCACTTCGTCAAGAGGTTCTCTCGATTGGACACTGGGTGAGATCATGACGGAGACCTATTCGCAGAGCAATCGGTTTTTTACTCAAGGATTTCAGCAACCGGCTACTGTACGGGTGACCGGCCTTGAGGAAGAGGAAGTCGTAAAGGTGTACCCCAACCCGACAAAAGATATTCTACACGTGATGACAGTGGCAAGTGGTGACTACGTTTTTGAACTATTTAATATGCAAGGCCAGCGAATGGTAGAACAAAAAGCCCAAGCCATTAATGGAACACAGGTTCACAAGATCGATCTGACTGATTTCAGGGTAGCGCTTTATCTCCTTCGAATTTCAAACACAACGACTGGTAAAAATGTCATTCATAAAATTGAAAAGCTTTAATCCGGTATGACTATGAAAAAAATCCTATCCCTGGTTTATCTGCTTGTACTTTTGATTTCACTGCGGCACGCAACTTTTGCTCAAGCGCCTCAGAGTTTTAAGTATCAATCAGTAGCGCGCAATAATAACGGCTTGCCGATTGCCAGCGCCAACATCGGCTTGAGAATAAGTGTGCGCGATATTACAGCAACTGGTTCAGTAGTATATAGAGAAACGCATACGGCAGTCACCAACGCGTTTGGTGTGTTTACTGTCTCGGTAGGCGCAGGTGCAGTGGTGAGTGGTAATTTTTCAACGATCGCGTGGGGAAGCGGCCCTAAGTATATCGAGATAGAAGCTGACTTTGCCGGTGGCTCTTCTTATACCAGCATGGGTACTTCCCAACTATTGAGCGTACCGTACGCGTTGTATTCTGAAAATGGAACGCCCGGACCCGCGGGCCCTCAGGGTCCAATCGGATTGACAGGTCCTGCCGGAGCAACAGGCGCTACCGGGGCAACCGGTCCGCAAGGTTTAATTGGCTTAACTGGTCCAGCAGGTGCGACAGGTGCAACAGGAGCTACGGGTTCTCAAGGAATTCAGGGCCCAATTGGATTGACCGGTCCTGCCGGGGCAACAGGCGCTATTGGAGCAACGGGTCCGCAAGGTTTAATTGGCTTAACTGGTCCAACAGGAGCAGCAGGTGCAACTGGAGCTACGGGCCCCCAGGGAATTCAAGGTCCTATTGGATTGACTGGTCCAGCAGGTGCAACTGGAATTAATGGATTAAATGTTTTGAATGGTACCGTCAATCCAACAGCCGGCACCGGAGTGAATGGAGAATTTTATATCAATACAACTACCAATACCTTGTTCGGTCCGAAAACGACCGGTGTTTGGCCTGCTGGTGTTTCTCTTGTGGGTCCTGCCGGAACAATTGGAGCCACAGGAGCGCAAGGCCCACAGGGCCCCGCTGGAGTAGCAGGCGCAACCGGACCTCAAGGCCCAATTGGTGCTACTGGAGCAACTGGCTCTCAGGGTCCTGCAGGGCCTTCCGGAGCGAATGGCCTGAGTATTTTGAATGGTAACATCAATCCAACAGCCGGAGTTGGAGC
>JAIENH010000227.1 GCA_019751475.1 Cyclobacteriaceae bacterium | reverse complement strand
TGCTCTTCCGATCTTATTACCGAAGCAGCTCACCGTGTGGGAGCCTATGCCGCCTTTGATCTCGCTCACGCTATTGGTAATGTACCGCTCCAACTTCACGATCACGAAGTAGACTTTGCGGTGTGGTGCAGTTATAAATATCTCAACTCGGGGCCAGGAGGTGTGGCCGGTGCATTTGTGCATGCACGGCATGCGAAGAATTTTGATTGGCCGCGACTAGCCGGATGGTGGGGCCACCAGGAAAAAGAACGCTTTCAGATGAAAAAGGGATTTATTCCCATGCCTGGTGCTGATGGCTGGCAACTTTCCAACTACCCGGTAATAAGTGGTGCCGTGCATCTCAGCTCGTTAGAAATCTTCGCGCGGGCGGGTATCAAAAATCTTCGAAAGAAAAGCGTGCTTCTCACCGGCTTCCTGGAGTTTCTGCTGTTGGGTCTACCTCGGGCTTCTGAATATTTTGAGATCATTACACCCAAAAATCCACTAGAACGGGGCTGCCAGCTCTCCATATTGATGAAGAAAGATGGAAAGCGCATCTTCAGACGCATTTCAGAAAAAGGTGTGATTGCAGACTGGCGTGAGCCGGACGTAATTCGAGTGGCGCCAGTGCCTCTCTACAACTCATTTGAGGATGTTTTCCGTTTTGCACAAATCGTAGGGGCCGCCCTCAAATAACTACGGCAACAAACTGATGTTTGTCATTGTTTGTCAATGTGAGGTTACGCTACTTGGCAAATTGAAATAACCAACGAACATGCACACAAAAAAGAAACCAGCGAATATTACCATTGTAGGTGCCGGACTGGTGGGCTCCCTGCTGTCTATCTACTTGGCAAAACGAGGATATAAAGTCACCGTTTTTGAGCGAAGAATGGACATGCGCAAGCATGTGTTAGGGGCTGGCCGATCGATCAACCTGGCGTTGAGCAATCGAGGCATTCGCGCTCTCGAAGAAGTAGGTTTGGCGCAACAGATGAAGGATAATGCGGTGCCCATGCATGGCCGTATGATGCACGATTTATCTGGAAAGCTCACGTATCAACCTTATGGCACCGCGGGGCAATTTATAAACTCCATTTCCCGTACTGGTCTCAACATGGTATTGATTACCGAAGCTGAAAAGCACGGAGTAGATTTTTTCTTTGAATACAAGTGCCTTGACCTTGATCTGGCGAAAACAACTCTCACATTTCAGAACGCGGGCGACATTCGTCATCACACAGCCGATCTGATTATTGGGTCGGATGGAGCTTTCTCAGCCATTCGCTCGGCCTTTCAGATTTCTGACCGGTTTGATTATTCACAAGATTACATCGAGCACGGTTACAAAGAGTTGCGCATTCCTCCCGGAGAAGCTGGTGAATTTCTCATGGAGAAAAATGCACTGCATATCTGGCCGCGCGAAAGTTTTATGCTCATAGCGTTGCCCAACCCCGATGCAACTTTTACGTGCACGTTGTTCTTTCCGTTTGAAGGCAATGTGTCTTTCAGCAAGCTCTCAAATGACCACGAAGTACAATCATTTTTTGAGAAGTACTTTCCTGATGCCGTAAAGCAAATGCCGACCCTGCTGGAAGATTTTCGTGACAACCCCACCTCCTCGCTCGTCACCATGCGATGCTATCCCTGGGTGAAGCACAATACGCTTTTGATTGGCGATGCATCACACGCTATTGTGCCGTTCTACGGTCAGGGTATGAATGCTGGTTTTGAAGATTGTCGTGTATTGAATGAGCTGCTTAATCAACATGAGGATGATTGGGGGCGAGTTTTTCCGCAATTTCAAAAGCTGCGAAAGCCAGATACTGATGCTATTGCCCAATTAGCACTTGATAATTTTGTAGAGATGCGTGACCTCGTGGGTGATCCTGATTTTCTCCTCCGCAAAAAGATTGAAGCCAAATTGCATGAACTTTATCCATCGGCCTGGGTGCCGTTGTACTCCATGGTCACCTTCCACGATGAGATTCGCTACTCGGAGGCCCTGGAGATGAGTGCTCGTCAAAAGGAAATAATGGACAGGGTAATGAAAACTCCCTCGATTGAATCTACCTGGCAATCCCTTGACTTTGCAGCCATTGCCAGTCAACTCAAACCTCTGCGATAAGGATTTTGTATTCTTCGTAGCGACTCAGAATATCGCGTACGTAATTCACGGGCTCCTCACATTTGCAGTAACCTGCTACGGCCACCGGGTCGCGGTAGTATTTCGGGTTTGATTTCTGTTTTAGAAAAGACTCCACGTCATCCCACTTGTTGGGATCATTGCCATACTTCTTGGTGAGGTTTCTCGAGTCGATGATATGTGAAAGGCCGGCATTGTAAGATGCCAATACAAATTTTAATCGTTCATCCGGATTGCTCACGTATTTACTCCAAAGCTTGTCAAGATATTTAAGGTAACGCACTCCCGCGCGCAGACTTTGATGTGGATTAGTGCGGTCAACTGCACCAAATTCCTCGGCCGTAGCTGGCATTAGTTGCATCAGGCCCACCGCCCCCGCCCACGATTCAGCATTGGGTTGAAAATTGGATTCCTGGTAAATGACAGAAGCGAGTAGTCTCCAATCCCAACCCAAATTCTTTGCTTCCTGTTTTATTTCTTCGTCATAAGGAGAAAGCTTATTCCCCGCCAGGGAAGAATAGTCACTTGTCATGCGTATCTGCGATGACCGGGGGTTATTAAAATATTTGTCGAAGAGTGTTTTGGCACGACCGGTTCGTTTGATCTCTTCCATCCATTGATTGACGACTGCCAGCAGGTCGGGTGAATTTTTTCGCACGGCCCAGGCAATTTGCTGAGGCAGACTGAGAACGGTGCTAATGTCCAGGTTAGGATAATATATGGAGTTCACCATGCCAATGGTCTGGTCCGTGACGGTATATTGGATTTCACCCATCGCCACTTTTTGAATAAGCGACTCCGTCTCGGCAGTGGCGCTGTCTTCGCGAATGATAATTTGGCCGCCTACTTCCTGCGAAAGATTTTGGAGTCGGGCTTTAAACGATGATTCATTCATGACGTGAACCTCTTTTCCGATAAGATCCACGGGGTTGCGCACCAGCGTCCGCTCTACACGGGCAGGAGGCATCATGCGCCAGTTGGCCGGTTTTTTCTGCACCAATACTTGACACGTGGTGTACTGTGCCTGGGTGAACGAAAGGTATTGCGTTCGATCTTGCGTAACCGTGAGCGGGAAGGCAATCAGGTCACCTTCACCCCGGTTGAGCAAATCAATGGACTGCTCAATGCCGCTTATGACTTTGATTTTTAATTCAATTTTGAGGTAGCGCGTAAGGCTTTGCAATAGCTCGTATTCGTAGCCCATGGGCTGCCCCCGGTAGATGAAGTAGCTAATCGAATTATTGTCTACGATGGCTTGCAGAAAGCCGCGCTCGCGTATTTGCTGCAAGTCAATGGTTACTTCGGGTTCGGATGTAAAGTCCGTTTGATGCGATTTCCGCGAGCAATCCGTAAAAAGCAAGGCCAATGCGAGCGCAGAAGTGTAATATACAGGTCTTGCCATAGTTGAAAGTACGCAAAACCCTCAAAAAACAAAAGAGGCCTTGTGGTGACCCCTTTTGAACTATGTAGTAAAAAAATTCTGTGAATCAGCACGGCATGCGAAGTAAGCACGGCATACACATGATGAAAGACGCACATGAGTTGAGGAGAATAAAAAAAGGCCTCAGATAGAGGCCTTTTTCTCGAGGAACTAGATGTGTCTAGTTACCGAATATGTAGCGAATACCTACCTGCATCTGCCAACGAGCCACTAAGCCTTGAACATCGTCACGATAGGTTTTCGTGAGAGGTTCTTTGGTGGTTGCATTTAGGTATGGATAAGTGAACTCTGGACGTCCATTAGCATCGTATCTTCTAAAAGTTAACAGCGTGTTTCTATTAGGTACTTGAAAAACTCCCCATTCTTTATTGATAAGGTTTCCAAAATTGAAGATATCAACACTTAACTGGATAGTATTTCTCTTACCCTTAACGTCAACATAAAAGTCTTGCAATAATCTGAAGTCAAGCTGACCGAACCAAGGGCGCTCTGCACCGTTTCGCTCTGCATACTGTCCTCTTCTGGAGTTCAAGTACTTGTCTTGACTAATGTACTCATCAAGGTGCGCCCATTGCTCCGCAGCAGTATAAATTGTGGCGTCTGCATTTGTAATATCTTGAAGAACAATTTCACTTTGGTCGCGAGGTACGTAAATAAGATCATTGGAGCCACCGGCATTATCGCCATTCATATCACCAGAATAAACGTATGAAAATCTGCTGCCGGGAGCCAATTCATAGAAAAATCCAACTGTTGTAGCAAAGTGATTTGCATACTCCTTGCGGTAGTTCAGGGAGGATATGATCCTATGTCTCTGTAGAAAGAAAGAATTAGAAAGAATGTTTTGATTCGGGTCTCCTGATATCTGCCTGTCGCGCCAGATTGACTGAGCAATGGAGCCCCCATCGTTTACAGACTTAGCTGACGTGTAAGTATATGCTGCCATTGCATCCAACCCAAATCCAAATGTTTTTTTCACTTGGGTGGTAACAAAAAAGCTTTCCCCCAAATTAGTATTACTCATGAGGATGGCATCCGTGACATTACCGTTTATCCGTGTATTTGCAGTTGAGTTTGATGTCGCAGGAAATGTGCGATAAAAAATTGGGCGATTATCGGGCCCAGCAGCAAAACCCGGAGCATTTGGT
>JAIENH010000471.1 GCA_019751475.1 Cyclobacteriaceae bacterium | reverse complement strand
GTGGTACTTCCGCGAAATGCTGGTATTGCCCGATGTGCGTGCTGCGATGCAGAAGAAATCAGAAGAGAAGGAAGCTCCTGCAAAAGACACTGCCGTGAAAGGCGGAACCGAGACTAAGAAAAAGCGTAGAGGACTTTTCGGCAGAAAAGAATCTGCTGATTCGATTCAAGTTGACGGCCCGCCTCCAAGTACTACTGACACAGAGGCGCCCAAGAAGAAGGGCGGCTTGTTTAAGAAGAAAAAGCAAGAAGAGCCTACCAAAAAGAAAGACCCTGCCAAAAAAGAGGAGAAAGACGATGGGTTTGGCTCTTAGTCAAAGAGCGTCAGATTTCCGTATTGATCTGCAGGTGGTGCCGGAAGGATCAGAAGTCGGCTATTTTTTTCTGATGAGTTTATTTGCTGCGATACCGAATAGAAATCCAATTCGTCTGAAAATGGACGCAGCTCCGAGAGTAAAAAATCTTCCGCTGAGTTTTGCAGCCATTGTTTAGCGCGATCGGGTGTGAGAATTACGGGCATTCTTTCATTAAAGGCCACGTGCTGTTGGTTGGCCGCTGCCGTAATGACTGAGAAAGTGTGATGCATCTCACCCTGCTCGTCTTCATACTCTTCCCATAATCCCGCGAAAGCGAACAGGCTTTTGTCTTTTAAGGTAAACCGGTAAGGGATGGTAGTGCGTTTTGCCACGCGCTTCCATTCATAAAATCCATCGGCTGGAATAATACAGCGTTGCTCACGAAGTTTCTTTTTTAACACCGACTTTTCTGCGATGGCTTCTGCTCGTGTGTTGATTATTTTTTCGCCTAATGGTTTTTTGTTAGCCCAGGCAGGAGGAGCACCCCAATAAAAGAAGGAAAGCCCTTTCGGGCTGTCGTTCGTAACCACCGGCAGCAAATGAGAGGGCGCTGCATTGTACGAAGGAGAATACGCGTCTGGTACGCCTACGCCCAATTGCTGCGCGGTCTCATCAGCAGACAACGTGAGGGTGTAGCGACTAAACATGTGAGTTGGTGATAAAAGATAGGGCTCTCAATTCTGACCAATATATGCCATTCTTGTTGAATAGCGAGAATCCGACATGACCACCGTGGGTGGGATATTCAAGTTTCACAAAAGGATGATCAGCAAAGTGACGAGGGTAACATTCTGCGCTGAGAAACGGATCATTGGCTGCATTGATGACCAGGGTTGGCACACGCACGGCAGGTATATATTGCAACGAACTGCTTTTCGTGTAATAGTCGATCGCGTCAGCGAAGCCGTGCAAAGGTGCTGTGAATTGATTATCAAATTCCAGCAAGGTCTTAACCGTTTCAAGCCCGGTTGTGTTAGTATCCTTTCGCATGGCAGCCTTGGCCCTTACTTTTTGTTTCAGGCTGTTCAAAAATCGTTTTGTATAAATCCAGTTACTTGGTTTGGATATGGTCTGGCAACTGGTGTAAAGGTCCATTGGCACGGAGAAGACTACAGCCCTCTTTACCACTGCAGGTACTTCAGGTTCGCCCAGGTATTTGAGCGTAAGATTGCCACCCAGGCTGAACCCGATTAGAAACAACTGGTCATACTCCTTTGCCAGGTGCAGGACGACAGTTTTTAAATCATCCGTTGCGCCACTGTGGTAAAACCTGGCTTGCCGGTTCATCTCCTCGCTGCATCCTCGATAGTTCCATGCCGCCACATCATATCCCGCATTGTAAAATACCCTTGCCATCCCTCGGACGTAGGCGCGAGTGGAGTTACCCTCTAACCCGTGACTGACCAAAATGCATTGAGATGAACCCTGCTTGTATCTGTCAAGATCAAGAAAGTCATCATCGGGTGTGAAGATGCGTTCGCACTCTGGTTGCTGAAGCCCGACCCTTCGCACCAAGGCAGGGTAGATTGTTTCTACATGCTGATTAAAAAGCCAAGCCGGGCGAACATACGGTTCCATCGCACCGCAAAGGTAGGGAAGGGAAAAGAAGAAATTTGAATTTGCAGGCTACCAGCCCATTCTTTCTTTCAAAGAGGTGATGTGCGCCAAGTGATGGTCACCGTGCCACGCATACATGGCAATCATACGATCCAATCGCACCTGTTTTTTCGTTTCGGGATGGGTGAACGCTCGTTGCAGTTCGTTTGGCTTGAGGGATTTCAGTAAAACAACCCACTTGGCATGAAGGGCTTTGAGTAAAGAGATTGATAGGGCGGGGTTTGCTTTTGTTTCGGATGTTTCCGCCCACGGTTTTTCTTCGTATGCTTTGATGGTCGGACTTTCTTCTGTTAGAGTCCATTTGGTGCGGATGTAAGCGTTTACGTGACTGTCGGAGGTGTGATGAACGACCTGACGTACGGTCCATCCGCCATCGCGATAAGGTGTGTCAAGTTGCGTTTCCGAAAGGCCAAGTATAGCTTTCTCTATACGGGAAGGAAGGGATTCAATGCGCGCAATGCACGCAAGGATTTCCTGACTGCTATAATTTTCTTGTGGCTCAAATTTTCCAATGGGGTAGCGGGGGTCTTGCATAGAATGATGAATTAAAATTCTAGATAGTAAACTTTTTGAATATACTTACTAACTGATGTTACGCAATGCACCCAGTTGTCCGTTTGAGTCCGATACATATCGGACTCAATTTGACGCGCTGTTCTGTTTTGCGTAACTCCACTTACAAATCGCCTCTGGCTATACGTCTTTTCTATGTCCTCCAGCTTTTCTTTTGTCTGACCGGGCCATCGTACCTGTACAGAAACGATGGCGTTTACTACTTCATTAACTTTTTCAACAGTCAAGTGAATTGATATTATACTACCTTCGATTCTTCAGGCGTCTGACACTTTCAAAGTGTCTTGACGCCTTAGAGTCTAGAAATAAAGATGACAAGAAAAATTTCAAGGTTTCTCAGCGATTAGTAGACCAGCGAACGTTTAGTCTCCAAGTTCTTTTACGGCTTCTTTCATCTCTTCATCCGTAAAGGGCTTGTTGAGCTTGACGGGCTTCGATTTTCGCTTCTTTCTTACGCGAATGTTGGTAAGTTCAATGAGTAAGGAGAAAGCCACGGCAAAGTAAATGTATCCCTTAGGGATCACGTAGTGCAGTGCCTCCAGGAATAGCATGAAACCGATGAGAATAAGAAAGCCAAGGGCGAGCACTTCCATGGATGGATGCTGCTGAATAAACCGGCTAATGGTGCCACTAAAGAACATCATGACAATGATGGAAACAATTACAGCCAGGATCATGATGATGACCTTGTCGCGGTCAACAATGCCTACGGCCGTCAGGATGGAGTCAAATGAGAAGATGATATCCAGGATGATGATTTGAACGATAGTACCTGAAAGTGTTACAGCGGCCTTTTTTACGATGCCACCTTCTTCATCGTCTTCGTCATCTCCTTCCATCTCGTGGTTGATCTCCATGGTGCTTTTGGCGATGAGGAAGAGACCTCCAAAGCCAAGGATCAGGTCACGACCGCTCACCGGCATTTCATGGTCCAGCAGCCAGTTGGGAGGGATGGTAAACAGGGGTTCTGTGAAGCCAATAATCCAGGTGATACCAAGGAGAAAACAGATCCGCACGATCATGGCCAGGGCTAGCCCTACATTTCGGGCCTGCCTGCGCTGCTCTTCGGGCAGCTTGTTAGATACTATGGAGATGAAGATAATGTTATCAATGCCGAGCACAATTTCAAGAAAACACAGCGTAAGGAGTGCCAGCCAGGCGTCCGCTTTTAGAAATATTTCCATTCAGGGGTGGGGTAGTGACCTGTTCAATAATTCTGACTCAAATTAATGAAAGAGTTGAACATACAAAATGGGGCTCAAAAGAAAAGCCCTTTCCGGTCAGGAAGGGCTTTCTTTTAAAACCATGTCACCTAATTTTCATGTTTAATGATAACTTTTTTATGGATTAGGTTAGGCCCGTTAGGTACACGAAGCAGGTACATACCAGGCTCCACAGCCGAGGTATTGATGCGTATCCACTGCTGACCGATGGGCATGGTTTGCTTTCCTTTTTCAAAGCCTGACAAATCCGGATTACATGCTTCCAACCCCGCTTCAGCAGGCTTCTTGAGCCGCACGATTTTAGCTACCTTTGGTAAATGAACGCTGCCAAGCGAAAGCAAAATGAAAAAGAATTTGGGACATGGTCAGAAATTGCAGCGGTGGTCGAAAGTATTGGTTTGATGTATTGGGTCGAGGCGGGGGCATGGCACGCTATGTAAAAGAAGTCGATAGAGAAGAGACTACTCTGGCTTTTTGGCAAGAAATTTATGACAGCCGGGGAGTGATGATTGAAATACATGAGAAGTATCCGATTGATAAAGGCCATAAAAAGATTTAAGCATGATTACAAAACAATATATAGCTCAGCAGCTATTAGCCTACATGAGCCATCAACTAAGTTTAGCTGATTTAGTGGGCTGGGCAGAAAGTGCCATCATGAACGGGGGCTATGAGCCTGGCAGCGAGGCTGAGATCAGGCAAGTATTGGGTAAGCTAGGTGCTGCCAACGTAAGCGACTTTGGTTTGCTTTGGGAGGACTGCGAGCAGTTGATGCGGCAGTTGGGTTATAAGATGAAGGTGGAAGCGGCCCTGGTTTTATGAGTACTTTATTTTTTTCCTATGCCGCTTGTTAGCTCAAGCTGTTCGATATTTTTCCCGCAAGGACGAGGTTGAACGACAGATGGTCAGGATTTAAAATCCATTAAATCCGGGTTCGGGATTGCAA
>JAIENH010000290.1 GCA_019751475.1 Cyclobacteriaceae bacterium | reverse complement strand
TTTAATCGCTCCATGGAGAACTCGTAGCCGATGTTGGATACGTTGTTGTACGTCTGCATGTAGAGGTAGACATTGGGCGCCACCTGTAGGTGGATGTTTCGTCCTTCAAAATATTTACGGTTATTAAAATACCGCAGCTCAAACGCCAACCTCGACTTGGTAGCATTGGGAATAATCCAACCGGTGAGCACAAAGCTGATGGACGCAATAACAAAAGAAGCGAGTATGTAAGGCAGCAGCATACGCCTGAAGCTGATACCGCTGCTGAGAATGGCGATGATCTCGGTGTGAGCAGCCAGCCGCGAGGTGACATATATGATAGCAATGAAAACGATAATTGGGTTGATAAAGCCCGCCACCCACGGAACAAAGTCAAGATAGTAGCCCAGTACCTCCATACCACTGAGGTTGTGGCGAGCATACTTATCCATCTTCTCCGAGTAGTCAATGACCGTGATGATGGCCATGAGTATGAGCATCACGAAGAAATACGTGCTAAGGATTTTCTTTAGTATGTAGCGGTCTAGTATTTTCATCGTGTGCCTTGGCGGCTTGTGTCGTTGGCTTGTCTAAATTATAGTCGTTGAGATACAGTCTTCACCATCGTTGTCTTCCAGGCTGCGAACGTACCCGCCTCAATTTGCATGCGGGCCTGCTTTACCAGCCAAAGATAGAACCTCAGGTTATGGATAGAAGCAATTTGCGCGCCTAAAATTTCTTTGCTGATAACCAGGTGCCGCAAGTAAGCTTTGGAGTAAAATGTGCTCACGTAGCCACCCAGATCGGGGTCAATGGGAGTGAGATCGTCTTTCCACTTCTCATTGCGGATGTTGATGATGCCTTGCGTAGTAAAAAGCATGCCGTTGCGGGCGTTGCGCGTGGGCATCACACAGTCAAACATATCAATGCCAAGTGCAATTGACTCTAAAATATTTTCAGGAGTACCCACTCCCATCAGGTAGCGGGGCTTGTCTTTTGGTAGGATGCCACACACCAGGTCGGTGATTGCATACATGTCTTCGTGCGGCTCGCCTACGGAGAGTCCACCAATGGCATTGCCAGGCTGATTTTGGGAAGCAATAAATTCTGCTGAGGCTTTTCTTAAATCAGGATACACGCTGCCTTGTACAATGGGAAAAAGCGTTTGACTGTAGCCGTAAAGTGATGGCGTGCTGTGAAATTGTTTGACGCATCGCGTGAGCCAATCGTGGGTAATGACAAGTGATTTTTTTGCATAGCCATATTCGCAGGGATAAGGCGTACATTCATCAAATGCCATGATGATGTCGGCACCAATCTTTCGCTGAATGTCCATCACACCTTCCGGACTAAAAAAATGCGAAGAGCCATCGATGTGCGATTTGAACTTCACACCTTCTTCGGTGATTTTTCTGTTTTCTGCTAGGGAGTACACTTGGTAGCCACCACTGTCGGTTAGTATAGGCCGCGACCAGCCGTTGAACTTATGCAGACCTCCTGCGGCTTGCAATAACTCCAGGCCGGGTCTCAGGTAAAGATGATAGGTGTTTCCCAGAATTATCTTCGCGTCAACGTCCTGCTCTAACTCGCGTTGGTGTACGGCTTTTACCGACCCGGCTGTGCCCACAGGCATAAATATGGGTGTTGGTATGTCACCATGGTCGGTAGTGATGGTGCCGGCACGGGCATTGGATTGCGGGTCAGTAGTGTGTATGCGGAATTGCATAAGCGGCAAAGATAAGGCGCGATTCCGGGTTTAGCATGAGTATACTTAAGGTTGGATTTTCAAGTCAAAGCGGAATCTCTGTGTCCTCTGTGAGCCCTGTGGTTAAAAAAATCAAAAACCACCGAGAACACGGAGGTCACGGAGAAATTCACAGAGCTTCATGTTGGTAATTTTAAATGAATTCATCCTTTCTATAAATGCCAAACATCGATTCCGGTGTTTTTACGTACGCCAATTACTCTATATTTGCCGCTTCCTTTAATGTCATAATTGTTTGCTAACAACCCTCGCGATCTTTTGCTGGACAGTACTCGGTATTCAACTGATTTACCTGATTATTTTTTTAATCGCCTTTTCGCGAAAGCGTAACCCACCTGCGGCTGCGCTGACGGAACAACCGGTGTCGGTGATTGTCTGTGCACATGATGAAGAAGCAAATCTTCGGGAACTTGTGCCGCTTTTGTTGGTACAAAACTATTCGCAGTTTGAAGTCATCATAGTAGAAGACCGCAGCAATGACGGAACCTATGACTACCTGTTGGATGCTGTGAAAAAAGACGATCGTCTTAAAATGGTGCGTGTACAACATTTACCCGAACATCTTAACGGAAAGAAATTTGCCCTTACCCTCGGCATCAAAGCCGCAGCTCATGAGTGGGTGCTGTTGACAGACGCAGACTGCCGACCCGCCAGCAGGGAATGGATCAAGAGCGTGGCATCTCACATGGATGAGCGTCATCAATTTGTCATTGGATATTCACCGTATGTCAAGCTGCCCGGTTATCTCAATTCCTTTATTCGATTCGAATCGTTGATCACTGCATTGCAATTTATCGGCTGGGCCTTGCTTCATCGCCCTTACATGGGCACCGGTCGCAACCTGGCGTATCGCAAGTCGCTTTTCCTGGCATCAAAAGGTTTTAACAAGCATGTAGGCATCACGGGTGGTGATGATGATTTGTTTGTGAATGAACATGCCAATCCTCTCAACACGGCTGTCTCCATTGGCCCGGACGCTTTAACTCGTTCGATTCCTAAAAAAACGTGGTCAGATTTTTTCTATCAAAAAATCAGACATCTGTCGGTAGGGAAGAAGTACAAAGCGGCCGATAAGGCTGTATTGGGTGTGTTTTCCTCCACCTGGGTGCTTTGCTGGGTGATGGTAGCACCCATCATGATTTTGCCTGCCGGTGTGTTGAATTTTATATGGGTGGGTTTTGTTTTGAGGGAGTTAATGCTTGTTACCCTTGTGTATCGTGGCTCCAGAACACTGGGTGAGGCCTTTGAGGCCTGGAAAACCCCTGTTTTAGATTTTAATTATGCCATTTACTATCTTGGAACGGGCCTGATGGCGTTACTATCCAAACGAGTGAGATGGAAGAAGAATTAGAAGAGAACCGGTTTTCAACCAAAGCGCTGGAAGACTTTGAGCTGATCGATCGCGCGGTAGGCGGTGATGACAAGGCCTTTGCCAAGTTGCTCCAGCGCTACAAGCGCCCGGTGTATCACATGATATTAAAAATGGTGCGCAACGTAGACGATGCGGAAGACCTGATGATGGAGTCGTTCTCGAAAGCATTTAAAAGCCTGCACCGGTTTAAGAAGGACTTTACTTTCAGCACATGGCTCTTTCGCATTGCTACGAACAACACCATCGATTTTATTCGCAAACGCAAAATCAACACCCTCAGCATTGAGAATACCTTTACGGACGATGATGGCCAGTCAGTTTCACTGGATGTGAAGGACCATAACCCCGACCCGCAGGAAGAGGCCATCAAGGCGCAGAAGGAGGAACTCATCCAGGTATTTGTATCCATGCTTCCGGCCAAATATCAAAAGCTAGTTCGCTTGCGTTACTTTCATGAATTATCGTATGAGGAGATTGCTGTAGAACTTGATGCCCCGCTCGGTACGGTGAAAGCTCAACTTCACCGCGCGCGCGAGTTGCTGTATGACTTGGTGAAGAATAAGAAGGAGCACATTTAGGGAGAATGAAGAATGTAGAATTCGGAATATTGAATGAAAAATAAGAAATTTTGAATTTTGAATTTTGAATTTTGAATTTTGAATTTTGAATTTTGAATTTTGAATTATCCTTATCCATGAAAAAATATTTGTTACTCCTCTTTTTGATGGTGGGTCTACTTCCAATGCCTTCATCAGCACAAGGACCTGTTTACTATTCCATCTCTTACATCAAGATAAATCCCGGCAAGGCGGAAACATATTTCAACCTGATAAAAAACTACAGTCCCAAAATTACAGAAGCCCGCATACGAATGGGTGGAGTGCTCGGTTGGTACATGTATGAGGTGCGCATGCCATCGGGCGCAGCCAATGAATATGATTTGGTGTCCGTTACCGTTACCAATGACTTTCGCTTGTTGTTTGATGACCTCGCACCTTCTGATGACACCATGAAGAAAATTCTCCCAGGGGCTACAGAGAAAACGATCAACGATATTTTTGCTCAATATGAAAGCAGTCGCACATTGGTGCGTAAAGACATTGTTGTACTCACGTCTGGACAAACTGGCTTGCTGCCCGGTGCCAAGTATGCCTGGGTGGATTATGTAAAAGTCAATGATGGAAAAGAATCAGAATTTGCCAATCTTTTGAAAGCTAAAAATATGCGGGTGTACAAAAAGACCATACCCATTGACGCAAAGCGTGATTACACCAGCATCACCACCCTAAGCAGTGATGACATTACCGCCTTCGCGGAAGGAGGAAAGGTCGCTAATTCCTCTGCCGAAGCCGAGAAATTAAAGTCAATCTCTAAAATCTCCCACAGCGAGCTGTGGCAATTAACTTCCTACGTAGACGAGTCCGTAATCAAAAAGTAATCAATCAATAATCGCCTGATACGTCAGGTTTCTGAACTTCTCACCAACGTTCCAATGGGGTGTGTTGTAGATATTGGTGAATATCAGTCCCACCAGTTTTTCTTTTGGATCGGCCCAGTAATGCGTGTTAAATGCACCACCCCACGAAA
>JAIENH010000288.1 GCA_019751475.1 Cyclobacteriaceae bacterium | reverse complement strand
GCCCGGCATCATATACATAGACATCGCGGGGGCCCAGGTATTGGTATAATGAGTATCGCAGACCGGCATTGACAGTAAGGCGCGGATTGACCTCAATGTTATCACCAATATAACCAGCTGACTCCAGCGCTTGCTCTTGCGGAAGGCGATCGGGCACAATTAGTGATTCATTCCCTTTTGGCAACAAATTGCCGGGGGTAATGGCATAGCGTATTACGGACAAACCATATGATATGGTATGTTTAGAATTAAGAGAATAGTTGAAGTCGGCTTTTCCCTGGATTTGTTTAATAGAATAATTAAGGGTAAAGGCATTTACAGGACTTGCATCGCTATTGATAGAGAAATCATATTGACTGTAAGCCCCCGTGAACACTGCAAAAAGCTTAGGTGATAAAATGCTCTTCCACTTAGCTGAGTAGTTTAGATTCTTGTACTGAAAAGAGGTATCGCTGCGCAACTTAAATTGATCTTGACTGGAGTAGCCTGAAAGTGCCAGGTTATTTTTGTCATTTATCTTATGTGAATAATTAATTGCTAAATCATAAAATGAGCCCGAACTATTCCTGAATGTGGAAGATTCCAGCCGCTTAAGTATCCAATCAGAATACGTAGTGCGAAAACCTACTAGCAGGGAGGACTTATCTTTAATAATTGGAGTTTCTAACGTAAGTCTTGCCGTTACCGGACTTATGCCGCCTGCTCCAGAAAACTTTTTAAGATTGCCTTCACGTGACACTACCTCCAACACCGATGATAGTCGGCCTCCGTACTCAGCAGGTATGCCACTTTTCAATAATTCCACACTTTTAATCATGTCTGCATTGAATGTGGAAAAGAAGCCGAATAAGTGAGACGGATTGTAGATAACAGCATCATTATACAAGATCAAATTTTGACTGCTATTACCACCGCGTACGTTAAATCCTAACGTTCCTTCTCCCACCGTTTGCACTCCAGGCAAAACCAGGATCGCTTTAAGCACGTCCGTTTCGCCCAATGAGAACGGAAGCTGACGGACGGTCTTAATATCTAATTTATCAACACCCATTCTAACGTCTGCCACTTTGTTTTCGCGAGATGCATTTACGGATACTTCTTTTAATGAAATCACGTCTTCCGTCATTTCGATAGATAATGAACCATCAGAATATAGCTGGATATTACGAAAGGTGCTTTTCATGCCCACGCTTTGAATGTTTAGCTTATGTCTCCCAATGGGCAGTACCAATGAAAAATTTCCAAAAGGATCGGTAGATGCTCCTGCTCCCTTTTTAACAAAAATAGATGCTCCTACAAGTGATTCTCCTGTTTTCTGGTCTTTCACAGATCCTATGATTCTGGCTGAAGGTCCTGACGATTTAGATTTGTAACCGATTACATATAGCTTGTCTTCCGCCTTTTTTTGAAAATCATCCCGTTGTAAAAATTCGCTGTAGTCGAACTCAGTATTTTTCTGATTTACTTCTGTTGGGGCAGCAGAAATGAATGTGAGTATTTTCCTTCCCTTGGAAATGAATACTTGGTTATTGTAAAGACTAAACTCAAGATTTTCAGGTTTCAATATTTGATCTAGCACTTCCTCCAGTAGAGCTGCCTTGGCTGTGAGCGTAACACGAATGCTGTCTGTGTCTGCTTTATCATAATAAAAAGTGAGTGATGTCTGTTTTTCAAATTCCTCAATGCACTTGCCAAATGGAGTTTGCTCAAAACTTACCGACACGTAATGCTGTGCTTTCAGATGGAGAGCGGCCAATAGAAATACAAATGCAAAGCTGATCTTACTTACTATTGTCATACAGGCTGGCTAACTTCACAATGTCCGTCCCCCATGTTTCCTTAAATTTTAATCCATTCTGGCGGGCCACTTTTTTTACATCGGGTATATTAAAATACAACCAGAGATCACGCTTGCTCCTTAGCGGGATGTATTTATTTTCTCTCAACAGGTAAACGGAATTCTTCTCATCAAATTCGCGCTCCAATTTTCCGAGCTTAATTGATTCGATAAGTACTTTTCTTCGTTTCACCAGTATTTGTGAGGATCCTTGATACGGCACTTCATAAAATCCTTCGGGGAGATTACCGTTTCTCAAATGAATAAACTTCCTGCCTTTGATAGTAAATTCGTTTACTCTACCCTTCACCAACTGAATAGCCGCCCCTGAAAAATGTTCAATTATTATTTCGTCAAGAGAAAGATCTACCAGCAAGGCACTGACCGGGTAGTCCATTCCATCATACGTAACTGTTCCACTTGACCAGTCTTCGTATAAATAAGGATGCTCTTCTCCAACTGGAGCATAGATGATGTATTTACTTCCTTCGTAAAGATGCTGGTGTTTATTAAGGCTGCCCAGATACTGCTTTTTGAGGTATGAAGCCGAAGTTGAAAGGTAAGATGTATCAATTTGGGAGTGTCCCGTTAAGGCAAGCACCATTAAGAAAAATATCACCACCACTCTCATCTTTCGAAAGATAAGAGGAATCAATTGGCAATAATCAACCGATTAAAAAAATCTTTTGGCCCTTAGCAAAAGAGAGTAAAACAATCAAAAGGTGAATGACTACTTCGCATACGCCACGCTGCGCATCTCGCGGATCACCGTGACCTTGATCTGTCCGGGGTATTGCATGTCGCGTTCAATCTTTTGAGAGATTTCAAAGCTGAGTTGTCCCGCCCGCTCATCCGTGGCTTTTTCTGCATCCACAATCACACGCAGCTCCCTACCCGCCTGGATGGCAAAACACTTTTCTACACCGTCAAAGCTCAAGCCCACTTGCTCAAGCTCTTTTAGTCGCTTGGTGTACTGTTCGATCACTTCACGTCTTGCACCGGGCCTCGCACCGCTGATGGCATCGCACGCCTGAACGATAGGAGAAATGATGCTGGTCATTTCAATTTCATCGTGGTGGGCGCCTATCGCATTGCACACCACCGGATGTTCTTTGTATTTCTGCGCCAATTCCATGCCTACGATGGCATGCGGCTTCTCCAATTCCTCCGGCCACACCTTGCCAATGTCGTGTAGTAAGCCTGCGCGCTTGGCTTGCTTTACATTCAAACCTAACTCGGATGCCATGATGGCACACAGATTTGCCACCTCCCGTGAATGTTGCAATAAATTCTGGCCGTATGATGAGCGAAACCGCATGCGGCCTACCATTTTGATCAATTCCGGGGCAAGTCCGTGAATGCCCAGGTCTATCACGGTGCGTTCTCCGATCTCCACAATCTCATCATCAATATTCTTGGCTGTCTTGGCAACGATCTCTTCAATACGGGCAGGGTGTATCCGTCCGTCTTGTACGAGCCGGTGTAAAGACAACCGGGCGATTTCGCGCCTTACCGGATCAAAACCTGAAATGATAATTGCTTCTGGCGTATCATCCACAATGAATTCCACACCTGTGGCTGCCTCCAGTGCGCGGATGTTGCGGCCTTCTCGTCCGATGACTTTTCCTTTGATATCATCACTCTCGATATTGAAAATAGAAACCGAGTTCTCTACGGCATGCTCGGTGGCTGTGCGCTGAATCGTTTCCACTACTAACTTCTTGGCGTCTTTCGTAGCGGTAAGCTTCGCTTGCTCCATGATGTCTTTAATGAAAGAGCTGGCTTTGGTCTGCGCTTCTTCTTTCATTGATTCTACCAGTTGGTCACGCGCCTGGTCAGCTGAAAGCTTAGAAATGTTTTCCAGCATCTGCACTTTTTGCTGATTGAAGCGATCAAGTTCTTCTTTACGCTTCTTTACCAACTCATGCTGTTGGGCCAGGCTCTGGCGCTCTTCGTCCAGGTCCATTTCTTTACGCTTGATCTGCTCCAGTTCTTTTGAAAGTTGTGCCTCGCGCTGTTTTATTTTTTGCTCATTGCTGATGATCTGGTTCTTCTTGCGATTGGCCTCCTCTTCAAATTCCTGCTTCATCTTCAGGTATTTTTCTTTGGCCTCCAGTATGCGGTCTTTCTTGAGGGTCTCGGCTTGCATCTCCGCCTCCCGGATGATCAGCTTGGCCCGCTCTTCATTAGCTGCTTTGTTTTTTTTGAGCCTGCGCTTGTACAAAACACTTCCAATCAAAAAGGCAAAGGCGATTGTCAGTACAAAGCTGATCAGCGCCATCGTTAATAGGTTCATAGTTAGGTATAAGTTAACGTTAAAAAATACCCCGCATGGGGGCCCGTTAACGGAGGAAAAGGAGGGAAAGTGACTTATGCGATGGCTTGCGAAACCAATTGATTCAGGTGACCTACCTTGTCAAGCACGGTTTGGTCTACACCCTGATTGGTTTCTTCGGCTGCCAGTTTTTCTACCAGGCAGTCAAAGGCCGTCATGGCCAGCAAATCTTGTTTATCGTCAAGCCCGAATTGCTCACGGTATGATTTCAACTTTTCGTTGATCAATTTTCCAGCGGCACGCACACGCTCTTCTTCGTGGCGTTTTACCTTCATGGGGTATTCGCGGTCAGCTATTTTGATCTTAATTGAAAGTTCGTCCATCTCTACAGGTTGCTTATCGGCTTAAATGAGCGATGCATTTGTCTATCTCACGGATATAGTCATCCACGGTCTTTCTCAACTCCGAAATACTTCCGTCTTCCGGTTTTATATTGTCTACAATCTTAGTGATTTTAATCTGATTTTTAAAACTGCCCAATTGCTCGTCTCGCTGGCGCAGGTGCAGCTTGAGTTCGTTATTCTCCGATT
>JAIENH010000318.1 GCA_019751475.1 Cyclobacteriaceae bacterium | reverse complement strand
ATAAATCTTCAGGCCTTTCGCACCTTTCTTCACATCTTCCTCTAATTGCTTTGCTGAACGCGCACCCCAATCCGGATCATCAATGCCTCTGAACTCTACATTCGTAAATACAACAAAGCGTTTGGGAAATGACTTATTCACATTCGCGACAGCGTTGGCCAAATGTTCGGAGCTGCCCATACCCCGGCCGCTAAGGTTTACCATCACCGCCATGTTAAGCTCATCCATCTCAGCCACAAGCTTGCTCAGGTCTTGGGTAGGCATAGAGAACTGGTGATTGTGAATATCAATAAATGGAAATTTGGCTCGCGTCAGCTTGTGCTCTTCCGTTACCAGGGTTGATGGCGGGTCATATTCTTCAAAGTCCATCTTCATCTCCAGCGGCCTTTCCTGACCTACGACCCGGAGAGAATAAACACACAACAGAAAGCACACATACTTACTCATGAGGATTGGAATTTCAGCAAAAGAACGGAATCCGTGGCTGCGAAGTTGGGGTATTTATGCAAACGGCCCGTTAAACCTTTGTGCATGCACGTGGTCAAAGAGGCAAATTCCTTTGAAATAAATAGCTGACCCATGAAAAAGCTCATCTCTCTTTCCATTTTCATTGCGATGGTGGTGTTGGCCCTTTTGGCGCACAACACAGCAGAAGCACAAGCGACAAGGCCAGTGGCCGCCACTCATGTGCTGTTGCGACCGACGTGCCCTGGCCCAAGCTATGTATGGGCCCGAGGCGGACGGATGATGAGGCTGCGATTTCATCGGCACTTTGGATATGGCCCGCATTGGTATGCTCGACCTGTGCGGGTAAAACGGCACCGTTGGTAAAACGGGTATAAATAGGTGGGGTAAAGAAGGGGCGGGTTATCCTGCCCTTTCGCTTTTTTCGGTGGCTCTATAATTTTCTAACTTGCTTTCGTTTTGTAACCAGACTGTTGGTCTACTTTAAACGTGTATTGATGAAAAAATTTCTTTCCGTAATACTCATTTACCTGGTGTCGCTTCCGCTGCTTTCACAAAGCGCTGATCCCCTGCTGGAGCCCGCCCGAAAAAAAATGGCAGCAAAAGACTATGCGGGCGCCAAAGCCGACCTCACCAAAATACTGGAAGCCAATGCTAAAAATAAATTTGCGCTCGCTTTGCGCGGTGAGGCACGTATGAGTTTGCAAGACTATTACGGTGCCGTGAGTGACTTCACGGTAGCACTCGAAATTGATTCCACCTTTGCGGAAGCGCTCAATCTGCGCGGTGAAGCAAAAACCAAACTTGGTGATGATGAAAGTGCATTGATTGATCTCGACAAAGCCATACGCTTTAATCCTAAGTTTACCGATGCCTATACCAATCGTGGTTTTGCCAAGTATAGTCTTGATGATTTGCAGGGCGCTTATTTCGATTTCTCAAAAGCGCTGGAACTGGGCCTGGCCGATGCTGACAAGTACTTTAACCGAGGCGTGATCAAAGCAGAGTTGGGCGAGTTTGTAAGTGCAATTGATGATTACAGCAAAGCGATTGAACTCGACAAGACCGATGCGAGCCTCTATAATTACCGAGGCGTTGCTTTTTACCAAACCTCTAATTTCGATAAAGCCATAGCCGACTATGACCAGGCCATCAAGCTTGACGCAAAAGACCCCCTGAAGTTTGAAAATCGTGCACTTGCCAAAAGTGCCAAAGAAGATTTCAAAGGAGCGCTGGAAGACTACAATAAATCCATCGAGCTCGATAACGAAGACCCTGAGACCTACAACTTGCGCGGTGTACTCAAAAATGTATTGCAAGACTATGAAGGTGCCATTGCCGACTACACCAAAGCAATTTCGCTTGACGATTCAAACCCAACGTATTTTGACAATCGCGCACAAAGCAAAACGGAGAAAGAAGATTATGCCGGTGCGATAGAAGACTACACTGCGTCTGTTGATTTGTACCCGAGCGACCCGGAGACCTACTACCAGCGTGGGCTGGTGAAACTCATGATGAACAACAATTATGACGGTTGTCTTGACCTGAAACGCGCAGATGAACTAGGGGCCACGGAGGCAAAAGCGGCCATCAAGAAGAACTGCAAATAAATGCCGAGGTGAGGAGCACATTCACCACCATCACAGTTATACTCAACGGGGTCGCGCGAAAGAAAAATCTGTTCTATAAAAAAATCTACCCGGCCCTGACGCGCCATTTTGTGCTGGATGTAAAGGAAACTGCTTATGCCGGTCATGCCGAAGTGCTGGCCAGCCAGGCGGCACAGGAGAAAATGCACGTAGTGCTGGCTGCCGGTGGCGATGGCACGTTTCACCAGGTTGTCAATGGCGTGTTGACTAGTCCAAATGATTCACAACCGATCGTTGGTTTAATTCCATTGGGCAGTGGCAATGATTTTGCTCGGACTTGTTCAGTCACACCTGACGTGGAGCAATTGCTTGCGCTTCTAAAGAATCTACGGCCTCAGCCTACGGATGTGGGTGAAGTGCATTGCACGGATAATGCAAGTCGCACCATCAAGCGGTATTTTATTAACGAATGTAGCATCGGTATGGGGCCTGAAGTATTAAGACGAATATTGAAAAGCAGGGGATCGTTTGGTGCTGAGCTCACTTACCTCACGAGCATCCTTACAACTTTCATTTCGCATAAGCCGCAGGAAGTTTTTTGCAGCACACCACACTGGCAGTGGAGTGGTGTAGCACGAGTATTGGCTATCGCTAACGGAACATCATTTGGTCACGCACTCTACATCGCGCCTGACGCAAAACCAGATGACGGCATCTTCAACGCCTTCGCGGCAAGCAATGTGCCACTCATAAAGTTTTTACTTTATCTCCAGACAATTAAATCCAAAAAGAAAATACAGGACAACCGTATTCTTTATCAAACCCTGACCCAAGCACAACTCACTTCCCCACAGCAATGTCCACTGGAAGCGGATGGTGAACTCATAGGATTTCTGCCTGCCACCGTTTCGGTGGCATCCAAGAAAATTTTGTTTTTGAGGTAATCGTTATTTTTCTAGCACTAACGTGCCAGCAATCAGGTCATGCAAAGCTTGCTTCTTTTCCGTAAAGGCTGCAATGATGTACCCAATAAGCATAATGAAGCCTGACAAAATTCTTGACAAGGCTCTCACCAATGCCTTTGAATAGTCCAGTTTGTTGCCATTCATGTCTGTTACTTTAATCCCCAAAGCGAGTTTACCAAGCGTGGCTTGAAACTTTGACGACTCCATGAGCGAAAAGTAGACAACTTGAATAGCCAGCGATACAAGCCAAATTCCCGCAGCAGCAGCCATAAAGGAGCCCACCAAGGCCATTACATTTTCGGGGTCTTCCATGTCCATACCAGCCGACTCATCAATAAATTTCAACCCGATCAGGCCGAGAATAGGTACGATCACAAAGGACTGGGCGATACCAATGACGATAGCATCTATTATCACGGCAACAAGGCGCTTTCCAAAGCTTGCATAAGCGGTATTCATATGATTTGGGTTTAGGTTGATGAAAGTTAAGGAAACTTTTGAACAGCCCAAGAGAATGGTACTTTTGAAATAAAACTCCGCTGTATGCACCCTTCCTTTCAATCCGTCTTTGATAAAATCGAAGCGCAACGCAAGACATTACTGAGTTCGTTGGAAAGCGTAAGCGAAGAGCAATTCAATCAAACGCCTGGCCCGGGCAAGTGGTCGCTGGCACAAGTCCTGAGTCACTTGATCAGCTCTGAAAAACTTTCGCTGCTGTATATGCAAAAGAAAGTGCAGGGCATTGAGTCGTTAAAAGACTCTGGACTGCTGGAGGAAATCAAAATCAATCTGCTCAAAATCTCTCAACGCACACCGGCTATCAAATTCAGGGCGCCAAAAGTTGTGGTGAATAACACAAAGCAATTCCATGACTTTGTTACCGTTCGCAACGAGTGGGACAAGGTGCGGCAAGACATCTATACCTTTCTTGACAAGGTGCCCGCACCACTTTACAAACGGAAGATTTACAAACATCCGCTGGCTGGCTACCTCAATGCGCATCAATGCCTCACATTCTTTGGAGAGCATATTTTACATCACACACCCCAGATACGCAAGCTAATGCGGGCTAAATGACGCAAAGAAAGGCGTTAGACCTCTACGAGGTTGTCAAGACTTCTCGTTTCAATGTATTTATTACCTTTAAATCATGAAGAAATCAACCTGCCTGTGGTCTCTTGCCTTTGCGTGTGCCACACTTGCGTCATCTGCTCAAACCGGTTCAGAAATCTATCTCTTTGACTTATCCATCAAAAAAGACAAGGTTTCAATCTCCCACCCGGTGAATGTCACCAATCACAAAGGCTATGACAACCAGCCGTTTTTTCATCCCGATCTGCCGGTGTTGTATTACGCGTCTTTCAATGACGATGGCCGCTCTGACATTCGCAGTTACGATTACAAAGCCAAGAAAACATCCAACATCACACAGACACAGGAGCGTGAATATTCTCCTACTGTAACCCTTGATAAACAACACTTGTCTTGCATCATTCAGCGCGACAACAATGCACAGGATTTAGGGAAGTATCCCATCGCAGGTGGCGAGGCATCTGTCATTATCGACAACATGATTGTAGGCTACCACGTGTGGGCCGACAATAGTCACCTCGCCATGTTTATTTTAGGAACCCCTAACACGCTCCACTACATGCGG
>JAIENH010000439.1 GCA_019751475.1 Cyclobacteriaceae bacterium | reverse complement strand
CGCCCCTGTTAAGATACCATCGCATGCGGGTGTGAATACGCCTGTGTCATCAGTTACGGCCAAGCCAACATCACTTTGCTTCAGGGCACCGGAGTCATTTAGTCCGTCACCCATCATCATTACTTTGTGACCTTGCTTTTGCAAGTCTGAAATGAAATTCATTTTGTCATGCGGGCTTTGACTAAAGTACAACTCTGTCGTAGCAGGAAAAAGTTGAGCCATCCGGGTGCGGTCATTGTCATTGTCGCCTGATAACATGGCACGGCAACGCTGACCCAGACGCGCAACAAGCGCTTTCATTTCGTATCGTATAGAGTTCTCCACATGAAAGTATCCGCGCACCTGCCGGTTAATCGACACAAATACATGTGCTGCCAAGCCGGATAGCGTACCCTGAAAACCTACGAATGCAGGCGACCCGACCTTAACTAACGTGCCCGCCACAAGTGCTTCTATACCCTTGCCGGGAATTTCATGGAAGTCCTGTGGCGTAAGCTGAGAATGATGCCGGATAGATTTGGTGATTAATGTGCTCAGCGGATGAGAAGACGATGCCGTTAACAATCGCACCCACGCTAACTCCTGGTCGCTCAAGTCGCCAATGAAACGCACCTCAGAAGCTCCGTGCGTGACAGTGCCTGTTTTATCAAATACCACCGAATCGACCGAGGCCATGCGCTCAATGATGTCTGCGTTTTTCAAGTACAGCCCATTCCTGCCAAAGGCGCGCAGCATATTGCCGTATGTAAAGGGCGCAGCCAATGCCAACGCGCAAGGACACGCTACCATCAATACAGAAGTCAACACGAGCCACATCTGGCCAGGTGACGTAACATACCAATAGACTGCTGTAATCAACGCAAGTGCCAGCACGGCCCACGTGAACTTGCGGGCAGCCTGATCAATTATTTTTTTATAGCGACTCTCACTGGATTTTTTGAAGATGTCGTTGTTCCATAAGCTGGTGAGATGGCTTTGTTCAATTTTCTTTTCCACCACCAACTCCACCGGCTGACCCACCAGTCGGCCACCAGCGTACACCAGGCTTCCTTGCTTTACCAGCACGGGCCGGGCCTCTCCAGTCACAAAACTATAGTCAATGTAAGCCTCATCGTGCGTGAGAATACTGTCGACCGGAACAATCTCCATGTTGCGAATTCGAATCACATCGCCTGGTTGTAGCTCATATACCGGTGCAGGCGTCCATCCTTCTTCTGACTTTTTATTAACAGCCAGCGGAAAATAGGAGCGGTAATCGCGATCAAATGCCAAACTCTCGTATGTCTTCGCTTGAAACCATCGCCCGATCAACAAAAAGAAAACGAGACCGGAGAGGGAATCAAAATAACCCGGGCCCGTAAAAGAAACGATGTCGTAGGCACTTCGTAGAAACAAGGCTGCCAGCCCGATGGCAATGGGCACATCAATGTTGATTTGTCGCTGGCGAAAACTTTTCGCGGCAGCGATAAAATAATCTTGCCCGCTATAGGCCACTACTGGGGTAGCTAGCAACAGATTTAAAAAAGCAAAGAGTCGTTGAAAAACATGATCAGATGCATCCAGCCCCAGGTATTCTGGAAAACTCAAGAGCATGATATTGCCAAAGCAAAAGCCGGCCACCGCCAGTTTGGTTATCAACGAATTGCGCCCCCTTTGCGTGGGGTCACTCTTCCGGCCTTCCAGTTGAATAGCCGGAGCATAACCTAGCGAAGCCAGCAACTCTGCCACTTCACTTAATTTTAATTGTGCAGCATTAAATTCCACCCGCACCGATTTTTTGCCGAAAGCTACTTCAGATCGCAAAATACCTTTCTTCAGCTTATGAAGATTTTCCAACAGCCAGATACAGGAGATGCAGTGAATGGCAGGCACTCGAAATGAGACAACCGCATGCTGATCGGAATCAAAGTCAAGCCACTGCTTGCGCATGTCGGGCGTATCCAGAAAAGAATATGTTTCCGGTTGCACGTGCCGGAGGGAAACACCGGCTTGTGCATCCAATTGGTAATATTCACACAAATCATTTTCACGCAGCACTTCATACACCGTCTTGCAACCAAAGCAGCAGAAGGCTTTGTCCTCCAGGGTAAGCACCTCGCTATCGCATGCTGCACCACAGTGATAACATTTTTGATCTATATCAACTACCTGCGTCTCCGTCATACTTATTGGGAAATAAACATGGAAAGTTTATTGCTGGCCAGCATTTCAATCAACGCTTTTTTATCAATGGCTTTGCGGGCCGAGTGGCCCATGATGAGTAAAGGACGATCGGCCTTGGCGGCAAATGAGACCAAACCTTTTTCAAGCGATAATGTGTTTACGGGCAAGAGCCCGACATTATCGAAAATGCTTTGAGCATACCGCACGAGTGGCGCCTCAAAGAAATAGTCAGGGCCGGTGGGCATCATGATGGTCACCTTCTTTTTTGACGACACCTGGCCAAAGAGGTTGAAAAATGATTTGAGTGTTGCGGGCCCAGCCGGATTATGGTCGAACAGAAAAATAATCTCTTCGTAGTTGCCCCGCGGGTCACCCGACAAAAAAAGCGGGCAGCCCATGTCGCCCAACAGGTCTTCCGCCAGCAGATCTTGCAGCTCGGGCACGTTCTCATCCACCACCGGGCTTATCATCATGAGGTCAGCAAACCGGCTTTGGTATTTCAACGATAAATTGCTACCCGGGCATGACAAAAATTTCATGTCCACATCCAGGCGCTTGGCCTTTGAAAGCAACTGTTCTTCTACACCCTGATGCTCATGCGCAGAGGGTGCCTCTTTTGTGTGAACATAGTCATGCAGAAAGAATGCGGAGAATTGCTTCGGCTCCAGGTGCGTCAATGCCTGCACATAATCCTCCAGTGGAAAATCGGCAAGGGGCGGCACGTCAACCGGTAGCAATATATTGTAGCGCATTACTGAATCTTGTACGTCCAGATGGGGCACTCAATGTGATTGACAGCATCCTCCGCTATGCTACCACTCATGAGATGGCTAATTCCTTTACGCCCGTGGGTGGCCATCACTACCATATCGGCACCTTTTTCTTTCACAAAATTCAGCAGGCCTTCCTCCTGGTCGATGTCATTATACACATTCAGTGTCACGTCTTTCAGCATAAAGCGTTTGGCAAATGCCTTCAGCTTATCTTTCGTTTCGCTATCGCGTTTGAAATTAGCAGGTGTATTGAAGTACACGATGTGCAAGGTAGCCTTGAAAAAACTCTGCAACTCCTTCACATGCATCACGAGGTCTTCCTGGTTTTGACCCAGGGTGTTTGGAAACACAATGTTCTTCACAGGGCCTTTTACATTTTTCTTGATGGCAATGACCGGCACATTTGCCCAGCGAACAATCTTCTCTGTGTTTGACCCGATCACAAATTCTTTCAGACCGGATGCTCCTTTAGTACCCATCACAATCAGGTCGACTTTATTCTTTTTGGCGAATTGAGTGACCGTGTCATTCACCGGCCCGTATTCGATGAACGAACTGACCAACGGGCCGCCCTTCGCCCATTTTGCTCGCATCTTGTCAAAATTCTTATCTGCACTCTGCCGCAGTTCTTTCAGCAACGACTCTTCGAAAGAAAGAGTCGGCATGAGCACCGTATCATGAAGCACAGGCAACTCGATGACGTGGAGCAATAAAATCTGACCATTGCTCTGATTGGCAATGTCTACGGCAAACTTAAACGCCTGAATAGCAGGGTCTGAAAAGTCGCACGGCACCAATATCTTTTTCATAGTTGCGTTGTTTAGTATTGACATGCTCACCTATCTCTGGGCAGCTTGTCATGTGTGTAATTCGTATCAAAAGTAGCGCAGCGTGCCGCGTGTGATAATGATCACTATCAAGGCAAAAGATGACTTTTGTCAGGAAAAAAATTGCAAAGTGAGGATCAGGCTACGATGAGATCGGCCTGCTTGGCCAACTTCTTGGCATCCAGCACGCGGATGCGCTTGCCTTCAAATGAAATGAGGTGATCGTTTTTAAATTCCGACAACAACCGGATAACCGTTTCGGTGGCCGTACCCACAATACTGGCGAGGTCTTCGCGCGAAAGCGCAAGGTCTATCAGTTCGCTGTTTTCGCCCTCCATGCCATACGTCTCTTTTAGCATGAGCAAGTTGGCAGCCAATCGCTCGCGCACCGATTTGTGTGCCAGTTCCGCCATCTTCTCCTCCATGATGCCCATCTGATGGCAAATGGCTTTTACCACCCGCTTCATAAAAACAGGATTCTTCTGCAGCACTTCAAAGAAATCTTCCTTTTGGATGAAGCAAATCTTGGCATCTTCCATTACCGTGGCATTGGCGGCATAAAATTCCTCGCTCAACAAAGCACGATACCCTAGAAAATCGCCTGGCTTGGCGATGTAGAGAATGTATTCCTTTCCCTGGATGTTGTTTTTGTAAACTTTGACCTTGCCC
This sequence comes from Cyclobacteriaceae bacterium, assembly GCA_019751475.1. Taxonomy (GTDB): domain Bacteria; phylum Bacteroidota; class Bacteroidia; order Cytophagales; family Cyclobacteriaceae; genus ELB16-189. The sequence goes on along the minus strand of JAIENH010000439.1, from coordinate 241 downwards.
CCATTGAGGCAGTACAGACCCATGGGCCGGGTGCCTTCGTAAAAAATATTTTGGCCCTTTTTATACTGAATGCAGGTTTTGTGCAAGTTGATGCGCGCCAGATCATCGTAGTTCAATCCGCTAAAAAGCGAGTCTTTTAAGTGCTCGCATAGGTTACAAGAGATGGTAAATTCAGGTTTCGCCATTACGGAGAAAGTTGAGGAAAAATAGGAAATAAATCAACTGAAAAATTTCAAGCCAA
>JAIENH010000485.1 GCA_019751475.1 Cyclobacteriaceae bacterium | reverse complement strand
GTATATCGTATCATTTGTCAATTGGTTTAACAAATATACACAATATACGTCATATTATGATTAACTTAACACTAGTACCTGCCGCCTTATAGGAGTCCAAACTCAGATGATGTGAGTAACACGTAAGGTGAAGTGGGGGTTGTGTCATCCACAGTTCCTCCGTGCGTTTGAGTGTGATGATAAAACCCTCTTTCGGGATTGAGAAAGACAGACACATCCTCTGTATAGGAAACAGAGTTAAGCGTTTGAGCATGCATGACAGCCGAAAAAGCCAAAACAACAGTAAGAAGTAACAGTTTTTTCATTGATTTTTTGTTTAAATAATTAAACGAAAGTAATTATTTATTAATAGTAAGCATAATATAAGTTATTAACTTTCGTTTAATTTCTTATTGTTTCTGTAAAATGACAATAAAAAGGTTAAAATAGGTACAGGATAGGTTTTTTAGGGTTAATAGTTGCGAAATAATCGATTGCGAAAGAGGCGAAAAGTGAAGCAACTTTAACAATTGTACCAATAGGAAAGGCTTTGGTTGGGTGTTTATTGAAAAAATTAAGGTATCAATAATGTAATCTTCAAATAGACCACGTCCGCGAAAATCAATTTTGTTCAAATGATTGTAATCATGACGAATTAGAGTGCCGAATAAAATGCTAGAGAAGGAAAAATGGTGTAGTCACAGAGAGGTGGTATGCTCAAAAATGAAACGCTTTATAGATTACTAGAAGAACTCAATGAGCAACTCAGTTCCATCAATGTCGAAACAAAAGAGCCAATTCAGAAAGCAGAGCTTTGTGTCGCAGCGGTACAAAAATCACTTGTGGAACTTAAGCAGTTTGTGCTAACTCATAAATTTCCCTCTCAAGAAAAAGAAATATGTTTTTTTAAAGAAGTGAAGCCTAAATTTTTCAGCAAGCTGATATACTATGTAAAAGTCTACAATATAGAAGCTAATAAACCTAATGGTAGCGAAAAAGCAAAGAAAAAATACTTACAAAAGGAGCTCAAAAACCTAGTGAGGTACTTCAATCGAAATTTAGATTTCATCAAATATTACAGAGCGCAAAAGACCTACCTTGATCATAAATATTTTGTTAGGGGTAATCATGATTTATCACTTTCGTTAGATTCATTTTATTTTGAGACAGACCAAAAGTTCAGCACCAGCCATGATTTCAAAGTATCGAAGATAATGGCAAATGAGCTATTAGAGATATATCTCAAAGCAGAAATAGATGCGATTGATAAAAAGGACACTGGCGTAACAAAGACAATAACAGCCCCTAAAGTCAAACTCACCTGGACGTTGACCAAAGCTTCAATGATTGAGTTGATATATGCGCTTCAGTCCATCGGTGCATTCAACCATACCAACAGCAGTGTCAAAGATATTGTCGCTTACTTTGAAGTTGTTTTCAATACAGACCTCAGTCACTTCTATACCACATTCCAAGAGATTAAAGAACGGAAGGGTAATCAGGCCATGTTCCTAAAATCAATGCAAGACTCATTAATCAGACGCATAAATGAAAAAGAGGATAATTCCTAAATAAATCGTTCCGACTAGGGAACGCATAGGGAAAGATTTTTTGTGCCGCAACGGTTGTCCATTCACAAGCAAATCCACACAGACCATATTCCTTCTGTTAACCAAAACGGCAGAAAATAGGTGAAATCAAAAATCACCCACAAGAAAAAAATCGTTCCCTAGTAGGGAACGCATAGGGAAACAAAGCCATTCAAGTAAATCAGTTTTGCTCCATAACCAAACAAATTACAGTTATGGAAATCGAAATTGTTACAAAAGAAGACCTGCAAACATTCAGGCAACTCCTCATCAATGAGTTCAAAGGGTTGATGCAATCGAAAACACCAGAACACAAAGAGTGGCTCAAATCTGGGGAAGTAAGAAAGCTACTGAAGATTTCTGCAGGCACATTACAAAACCTCCGCATCAATGGTTCCTTGGCCTACACAAAAATAGGTGGGCTGATTTTTTACAACTACCAAGACATCGAGAAGCTATTGACGCAGAATAGGGTCGATAATTCAATGTCTTCTACACCCGATGAAATTGATAAAAGGCAGATGGCATTTCCTTTTCCTGAAAGTAAAAGAGCTAGGCTATGAACTACATCAAACACCTTACAGGCTTCTTCGACCGGGTAATGAAAGACGAACGGCTCAACCCCACACACATCAGCCTCTATGTTTCATTGTTTCAGTTTTGGAACGTGCAGCGTTTCAACAACCCAATCAGCATCAGCCGCAATGAAGTAATGCAGGTGAGTAAAATCTGTGCGAAGGCTACCTACCACAAGTGCATGAAAGAGTTGCACAATTTCGGCTATCTCCGCTATGAACCTTCGTTCAATCCTTTTAGGGGAAGCCTCGTGCACCTAATGAATTTTGAAGATGACTTAAAGGAAGTTCAAAAATCAGACAAGCCATCAGTCGGCAAGCCTGCTAAAAATCGAACAAGTAGTGAACAAGTACTGTACAGGTGGCAGACACGTACTGAACAAGCATTAGTACCTTCTATAAACAATACAAACAGTACAAACTCTTTAAACTTAGTAAACGGGGGCACACACGAGCAAACTGAAAAAATTGATGTGAAGATTTTACAGCCCACTGACAGATTCAGAAAAGGGAAAGAAAAAGGTTGCGAAAAAAAGAAAGTTGAGCCGTCAGGCGAAATCCCGAGCGCTAGCCTCGGGAAAAATAGTTCCGCCAAAAAAGTTGATGCCGCAAGTGCGGCAGAAATCCCGAGTGATAGCCTCGGGAAAAGAAAACATTTGCATCCTGACCTAGATGAAGTTCAAGAATATTTTACTTCCCAAGAATATCCTTCCATCGAAGCTGAGAAATTCTTCAACTACTTCGAAAGCAACGGATGGTTAGTTGGAGGCAAAACAAAAATGAAAGATTGGCAAGCGGCCGCCCGCAACTGGATACTCAACACAGGCAAATTCAACACGACACCAAAAACATCCCACCTCCATGCAAGCGTTGAAAAAAATTATGGAGAGCCACTTTAAACCTGTCACCCTGAGCTTGTCGAAGGGCGACCCCAATGTGAGTCAACCAAATAACGACCAACCAATAACCATCGACTTCCCCTGGTGCCTCAACTTCCTCGAAAAACGGGGCAAAGAACTTTACGGACAAAAATTCAAAATCTACGAACAAGACCACTCCATCATTTACAAACTCATCATCTACTTCATTGGCAATAAACCCGAAGCCGAAAAACTTGGATTGGATTTAGACAAAGGTATCTTACTAACAGGCCCAGTAGGCTGTGGTAAAACCACATTGATGAACCTGATGCGCTTCGTGCCTCCACCGGAGAGAAATCATATTATGAAATCATGCCGAGACGTAAGCTTTGAATTTATCCAAGAAGGCTATGAAATAATCAACCGATACAGCAGAATGTCATTCACAAACAACCATCCAAAAATCTTCTGCTTCGATGATTTGGGTGCAGAGCAGAGTTTGAAATACTACGGCAACGAATGCAATATCATGGCTGAGGTACTGCTAAGTCGTTACGACTTGTTCATTTCACAAAACATGATTACTCATATAACAACTAATCTTTCAGCATCGGAGATTGAAACAGCTTACGGAAGCAGAGTAAGAAGTAGAATGAGGGAAATGTTTAATTTGATTTCTTTCAATCAAGTTACCCAAGACAAAAGAAGATAAAACCGATTCCCAAACTTTGGCAAAAAATGGACAATATTGCCGTAGTTTTGAATATGCCTTGGAATCTTAAAATTCTAAAGTTCAAGCACTTTTCACTGTTTTTGCTGCCATTGTATGGTTTCAAATGTCAAGCATTATGCACGGTTTACTTGACAAGTACAGCCCATATTTCTATCTTTATGCTTTGATAATAAAGACTTATGAAGGTTGCTGAGAAAATAGAGAAACGAATACTCAAAATGCCAGAAGGGACAACTTTCAAGTACCAGCAGTTTGATATTGCACCTAATGAATATACGGCCGCAACCAAAGCCATTGAGCGGTTGATTAGAAGAGGCATCATCAACAGGGCTTCAACAGGGGTATTCTATAAACCCAAGCAAACTGCCTTCGGCAGTTTAAAGCCCAAGGAAGAAGAGTTGCTAAAGCCTTACTTATTCGAAAACAATAAGCGAATCGCCTACATCACGGGTACGGCACTCTACAATAAAATGGGGCTCACCACGCAAGTGCCACGCAACATTCAAGTGGCAAGCAGGAGCAAACGTATCACAATCAAAGTCGGGAGCATGCAAGTGAGGTCTATCAAAAGCTATGTAGATGTCACCGATGATAATTATCCCATACTGGAGCTATTAGACGTGCTGAGAGATTTCAAAAAAATACCTGATTCAGATAACTCGCAAACAATCCGGTTTTTGATAAAGAGCATGAAAGACCTTACTGAAAAGCAAAAAAGCGAACTGATAAAAATCGCGTTAAAATACCCACCACGTGTACGAGCCTTAACGGGAGCTTTGCTGACCGAAGTAAAATCAAAGCAATCACTTTCAGAACTAAAGAAAAGCATCAACCCCCTTTCAACTTTTGAATTTGGCATCACACAAAAACAATTGCCAAACATTCAGGATTGGAATATCTGTTAGCACATGAACCTGCACACCAACAAA
>JAIENH010000767.1 GCA_019751475.1 Cyclobacteriaceae bacterium | reverse complement strand
CCATCCGACAAGGTTTTGTTTGTTACGGCATTGCCGGTATTGTCGGTATGACCTTCAATCTTAAAACGAGTCCACGAGTATTGATTCATGATGGCCACGATCTGGTCAAGGTCATCAAACGAACTTTGCTTGATAACAGTTTTGCCTGATTCAAACTGGATCTGCTTCGCAGCCACATTCAATTTAGTTTCCACTTCTTCTTTCTTGATCTCAGGGCAACCGTTGTTGGCGGCAATACCAGGAGTATCAGGGCAGGTATCATTTTTGTCAATGATGCCGTCACCATCGCGGTCGGGGCAACCTTTATTGGCAGCCGTTCCTTTTTCTGAGGGGCATGCATCATCCTTGTCTTGCACACCGTCTCCATCAGAATCGGGGCAACCATTAAATTGAGCGATACCTTTTTCTCTTGGGCAGGCATCGTCTTTATCAAGTATACCGTCACCATCGGAGTCAGGGCAGCCACCATTTTCAGGTTTGCCTGCTTCGTTCGGGCAGTTGTCTTGTGCGTTGGCAATACCATCGCCATCCGAATCAGGGCAGCCTTTTGTAGCTGCGGTACCGGCTTCATTCGGGCATGCATCATCTGTATCTTTCACGCCATCTCCATCTGCATCAGGGCAACCTTGTGTGGTTGGGCTACCTTTTTGTTTGGGGCAAGCATCGGTATCATCGGGTATGCCATCTTTGTCGCTATCGCGTGGGCCACCGTCTCTGAAAATCATACCAATTGAATTCTGCCAGAAGTTATCAATGCCAAACGGTGAGTTGTAATTTGTTTGAGCATTAAGTGCCCAGCCATTCGTCAGCCAGATGTTGAGACCAAGACCAACGTTAGCTACCGCGTAATTCTTTTTGTTCAGGTGGCCGATGCCCATGCCCGCCATTACATACGGTTCAATGCGTGTAGGCGAAAGGATATACGCACCATTCACATCCAGATTCCAAAAGTTTTTTTGGCTGCCATCCTGGTTGGGTACCACCAGGCGACCCACAGAACCTGTAGGCAAAATCATAATCCGGTCTGTGATAGGCACTCCTACGGTAACCTTGGAAGGGCCCCAGTTCTCTTGCCAGTTTTCTCCTTTAAAATATTCGTCTGTCTTAAAGTTGATGAAGTGGGTTGAGATACCAATTCGAACAGACTTCTCTTGCGCCATCAATGTGACGCTACAGAGAGCCAGGCAACTCAATGCCAAGGCATGCGCGTAAAATTTTCTCATGGGATTAGGATTTAGTGTTATGAAAAGGTAAAAAAAACCTTCACAACAGAAAACCGCAATCCGTTGGATGGCCGGATTTGACTAACCAATCAACAAAAAAAGCCCCTTCTGGTACTCAGAAGGGGCTTTCTGTTAAACAAAACAAAAACTTAATACTTGCTTAAACCCGGTTCGCGCTTCAAAAACTCATCGTACAACAGTGTCTGGCGGCTTTGCATAGGCATCATCCAACCGTCAATGAACACGTGGCTCACTTGTGTCTTTGTCTCGAAGATATCTCCATTGCAAACAAAAAGATTTGCGCTCTTGCCCACTTCGATGGAGCCGAGTTTGTCGCTCACACCCATGATTTCTGCGGGAACAATAGTGATAGCCTTGAGTGCGTCTTCTTTATTCATGCCATACGCTGCTGCGAAACCAGCGTGATAAGGAAGATTGCGATAATTTCCATTGCCGTCTTCATTGGAGCGGATGGCAACTTTCACACCGGCAGCTTTCATCTTTCCGGGATTCGCATAGACTGCATCGTAGCGATCATATTCCCGTGAAGGGATACCAATAACCGGCCCCGTGATTACCGGGATGCCTGCTTTCGCAATATTTTCCGCTTCACGCCAACCTTCGGATACACCTGTAAGTACGGCCTTCTTCACCTTTTTATCTTTTATCCACTTAAGTGCGGCTTGTATATCTTTCTGTGCATTTACTTCAATGAGCAGAGGCATTTGACCTCGTATCACCGGGAGCATGGCTTGCATCTCAGGGTAGTAAGGAGATTTACCTTTGGATGCAGAATCCAACCGATGATATTGACCGGCTTTTTCCCACGCATCGTTTAATTGCTTCAATCCTTTCTCGGAGGCTTTCTTTATTTCATCATCCGTTCTGCGGTCAAAAAAACCTCTGCGGCCCGTGCTGGGGAAGTTTACCAGCACACCTTCAAAGCCCGCATACATTTGGTCGGGTGTGTAGCCATGAAGATTGATAAGGGCAGCAGTACCAGGCATCAAGCCACCATCGGGAGCCGTGAGCACGGTAGTGACGCCACTCACGCGAGTAATTGGTATGACAGTGGCGTTGGGATTTATCGCAGTCAAGGCCTTCATTTGCGGAATGATCTCTCCATCTTCGCGCTCGTCCGTTGCCTGCGGAATAGATCCTATTTCTACCAAGCCGACCCGTGTACCAGCATCAATCATTCCCGGATAAATTTTCATGCCATTGCAGTTGATCACCTCCGCGCCTTGCGGCACCGATATGTTAGTACCCACGGCCGTAATTTTTCCATTACTGATTACCACTGTTCCGTTGGCAATAGTGCCTTTGGTTACTGTCTCAATAGTTGCATTGGTGAGTGCAAAAGTGCTATACTTCCCTTTCGGGGATTGTGCCTGCGCACGAAGCACCAATACACAAGCTAACGCAACTGCCACTCCGTATATGATCTGTAGTTTTTTCATAGTCGTTTCGAATTAATTTTTCTCCAGCTTTTCTGTACCAAATAGTTCCTCCACGCCTTGCATACAGTTGTCATGATCATGACCTGAATGGAATAACGTCACATCAGCGGTCTCCTTGGGGTCAGGCATCAGGCGCATGTCGGCTGGGTCTTTGTCGCGATCAAAACGCACAACTCCTTCCACAATGGTAAACTGCGGCACTCCGTAGATTGACAACGGGTGGTTTTTGAAAATGGCGATGTCGCCATCCTTACCAACTTCAATGGATCCTACACGCGCTTCAATGCCCAATTGTTTGGCTGGATTAATCGTGATCAGCGAAAGCGCTTCATCATCCGAAAGGCCGCCATACTTTTGAGTCTTGCCCGCTTCGTGGTACAGGTGACGGATCAAATCAGGCGAATCGGAGTTGATGGAAGTAAGCACTCCGTTACGCACCAGAATGGCAGCATTGTAGGCTGTCGAAAAGTAGACTTCTAATTTATATTGCCACCAGTCAGAAAATACAGAAGCCATAGCACCTTGCGCAGCTATCTCAGGAGCTACCTTATACCCCTCGTTCGTGTGTTGAAACACCAGTCGCTTTATTCCAAAGTCCTTGGCTACCTTGAGCATCATTTGAATTTCATCGGCCCGGTAGCTGTGGCAGTGGAGGATAATTTTTCCTTTCAACAAATCAGAAAGTGTCTCATAGCGGAGGCTATAGGCAGGTGGTGCTCCGCGGAAGCCTTTCACCAATTTGTTCTTATTGTAGGCATCCCATTTCTCACTGTATTCTTTCGCTTCAGAAAATGCTTTCCGTATTACAAACTCCACACCCATGCGCGTCTGTGGCTGCACTCCGTCCCTGCGACCATGCCCGGTTGGGTTTTCGCCCAGCGCGAACTTGATCGTGCGCGGTGCTCCTTCAAGTTTAATAGCCTCAGGATCTAAGACTCCGTAACGATGCTTGATGGTCTCGCTTTCACCACCGATGGAATTGGCCGAACCGTGAAGCGCATGTGATGTAGTACATCCTCCCGCGAGGGCCCGATAGATGCTTACCTGAAAGGGATTCACAGCGTCACCCGTCCATACCTCGGGAGTAATGGCGTTGGTACCTTCGTTGATGGCATCAAGACCTATGTGTGAGTGTGCATCGATAATGCCTGGCATCACAAAGAGACCGGTAGCATCAATAACGCGCGCGCCTGCGGGAGCTGCGATGTTCTTTCCCACCTGGCTGATCTTTCCATCCTTGATCAGCACATCGGTGCCCTCCAGGTTTCCTTTAGTGATCGTGATGACGTTGCCGTTCTTTATCAGTACGTTGCCTTTATCTGCTTGCGCGAATAAGCCGAAGCAGGCCGCTTGAAATAAAATCAGTGAAAGTATTTTTTTCATATTCATTGCAGTTAGAATATTAATTCTTGGGGTCTTTAGTGCCTTCGATTGGGAATGAGCCAAACTGGCCAACAGATGAAGTTCCTTTAAACGTATCTCCTTCTACCGTCACCTCGACTTCTACTTTGATGCTGTTGCCACCAAAGTTGAGCGTATAATTAAATGTCAGTGTAGTTCCCTCCACAGTAATGTCCTTCATGTCAACAGGACTTGGCGAGCGCCCACCGGTAACAGTACCTGTGTAATTGCTACCGTCTTTCTTAATGACAATTTTATTTTCCGTATTGCCTTGCGGGCTTTGAGTGACTGTAGACCAGCTTCCTTCAATTTCAACTTTGCTGTCGGACTTCTTCGTCTCTTTCACATCTTGTTTATAGAGGCGTCCGTCAACAAACACATACCGCACTTTTGATTTCTCATTGAAATATGACTTATCTGAAATCACGAGGTTGGCCATCTTGCCAGCGTCTATCGTGCCGAGGCGGTCAGACAAGCCGAGCATTTGTGCCGGATTAGTGGTGAGGGCAGCCAGAGCAGCATCTTCTGATAATCCGCCTGCAATCATGCGTCTCAAGTTCGCTGGCACATCTTTC
>JAIENH010000719.1 GCA_019751475.1 Cyclobacteriaceae bacterium | reverse complement strand
TTGCCACTTTGATTCGGCACTGGAAATAAACTGGTCGATCATGACCTGGGCACCATTTACAAAGTCACCGAACTGTGCTTCCCACAGCACAAGTGCATGAGGTGATGACATCGCGTAGCCATATTCAAATCCCAACACGCCAAATTCCGACAGCAATGAGTTGTAGATATGAAATGGTTGCTGGTCTTGTTGAATATGATCCAGCCCACAATAAGGTTCGTTGGTATTTGCATCAAAGAAATAAGCATGCCGATGAGAAAATGTACCCCGCTTCACATCTTGTCCAGACATGCGCACAGGCACACCTTCGGAAAGCAACGAGCCATAAGCCAACAGTTCCGCCTCAGCCCACCCGAGTACTTTATCATCAAAGAAAGCAGCCTTCCGGTCTTTCAGTAATTTTTCGATTTGTTTCAGCGGCTTGAAACCGTCCGGTATAGTAGTAAGCGCTTTGCCGACTTTATCAATAATAGCTTGCTTAATGCTGGTGTCTGGTGATTTATCAAAATCATCTGGCTTGGCGCGCTCCATACGCTCCCACTCTTCTTCAATTTTCTGAGGTTTGTATGGCAACGGCTTCTGCTTTACCTCGTTCAAGCGGTCTTGTAGCTGATTCCGGAAGTTTTTGTCCATCTCATCAGCCAAGGCTGCATCCACATCGCCACGCTCAATTAACTTCTTGACATACACTTCGCGTGGATTAGGGTGCTTCGCGATGATGTTGTACAGTTTGGGTTGCGTGAATTTTGGTTCGTCACTTTCGTTGTGACCATGCCTGCGGTAGCATAGCATGTCGATGAAAATATCTTTGTTGAATTTCTGCCGGTATTCCACCGCCAGCTTGGCGCAAAACGTTACGGCCTCTGCGTCATCACCGTTCACATGAAGCACCGGTGCGTCAATTATCTTAGCCACATCGGTACAATAGATAGCCGTGCGCGCATCTTCGTAGTCGGTTGTAAATCCAACCTGGTTGTTGATCACAAAATGAATGGTGCCGCCTGTGGTGTAGCCTTCAAGGCCCGACATTTGCACCAATTCATATACGATTCCCTGGCCGGCTATGGCGGCATCTCCGTGAATGAGAATTGCCATCGCATCGTTCTTGCCTTTATACTCATCGTCAATCTGGCCCCGCGTGTAACCGAGCACGAGCGAATCAACTACCTCAAGATGTGAGGGGTTGGGGGTAAGCTTTACATAAATTTTGTTTCCGGAAGGTGTCTTGATATGACTGGCATAGCCGAGGTGATACTTTACATCCCCGTCACCCATGGTAAGGTCAGGGTTGATGTTGCCTTCAAATTCGGTAAAGATCTGTTCGTAGGTTTTCCCTAAAATATTGGAAAGTACATTTAACCGGCCGCGATGCGCCATACCTATCACCACTTCCTTCACACCCATCTCAGCTGTCTTATTAATAATGGTTTGAAGAGCCGGGATAGTTGTTTCGCCTCCTTCGAGGGAAAATCTCTTCTGGCCCAAAAACTTCGTGTGAAGGAAATTTTCGAAGACCACCGCCTCATTCAGTTTGGCAAGGATACTTTTTTTCTCATCGATTGACGGATTGTAGGCAAAATACTCCTTCTCACACTTTTGAATAAACCAATCGAATATCTCCTGGTTGCGGATGTAGCTGTATTCAAATCCGATAGTGCTGATGTATACTTTTTCCAACTTCTCGATGATCTTGCGAAGGGTGGCACGGCCAAGACCAATCTCTACCCCAATGTCGAACTCTACATCAAGGTCGGCATCCGTCAGTCCATAAAATTTATGATCGAGTGCTACGTGATGGTCTCTGCGCTCACGTACCGGATTGGTATTTGATTTCAGATGGCCTCGCGAACGGTACGCATGTATAAGGGTGCGCACCAGTGTCTCCTTAATAGTGGCGCTGTCCAGGGCTACTGCTCCATTGGATGCGCCATTCTCTCCAAAGCGCTGTTGAGAAAAGTCATATCCCTCAAAGAACTTCTGCCAGGTAGCATCGACCGAAGCGGGACTGTTTTTGTAATTTTGATAGAGCTGGTCGAGGTAGCCTACGTCAGCATTGGAGATATAGGAGTACTTATCCATAGATTTTAAGTAAGGGTAACAAATGTAAAAAGGGGCTAATGGATTAAAAAACTTAATAATCGCTTATTCAATTATTTAATTTTTGATTTCTCTGACGGCTTTTTTGGAAGGCAGAATTGCCAGAATTACAAAATCGCTTACCTTTGCAGTCCTTTAAAAACAGGACGAGTTCCAACCTTTAAAACAAGAGAAAAATGGCTGTTAAGATCCGATTGGCCCGCAGAGGCCGCAAAAAACTGGCGAGATACGATGTAGTGGTGACCGATGCCCGCTCTCCCCGCGATGGCAAATTCATTGAAAAAATAGGCACCTACGACCCGCTCACCGTTCCCGCAACAATTAACCTGAATGATGAAAAGGCCTTTGATTGGCTGATGAAAGGTGCTCAGCCCTCTGATACGGTAAAAGCCATGCTTTCATACCGTGGGGTGATGCTGAAGAAGCACCTTCAAATTGGTGTTGTAAAAGGCGCCATCTCGCAAGAGCAAGCTGATGCAAAATTTGCTGAGTGGAAGAAGACCAAAGAAGAAAAAATACAATCTAAGCGCGACAATGTGAGCAAGGCGAAGCAAGACTCTGCCAAGGCCCGCAGAGAAGCCGAGGTTAAAGTAAAAGAGGCACGCGCGGAAGCCATTCGCAAGAAGGCTGAAGCTGCTAAGGCTGCGGCAACTGCTGCAGAAGCACCTGCCGCTGAAGTAGCTCCGGAGGCAGCCGCCCCGGCACCAGCTGAAGAAGCCCAGGCATAACGCTTAGCAATTTCATACAGTGCCAACACCAACCGTGTTGGCATTTTTATTTCATGTGTTAATAATTGTTTTTAGTGGTCACATGGAATGGCCGGGATTATCATATCGTTGGGTGTAGAGCATCTTAATGGCCATTTCATCTGTTTTCATGTCAATGGATCGTCCGGATTATTTCAAAATCGGTTACATCGCCAAGTCGCATGGACTAAAGGGCGAAGTCACCATGGTCATGGATCAGGAGTGCCCGGATCTTGAGGGATTGGCATCCGTCTTTATTGAAGTACGAGGACAGGTAGTGCCGCATTTTATTCAGTCTGTGTCGGTCAAGGCAGACCGTGCGTTTCTAAAGTTGGAGGATGTAAACTCGGTCGAAGCTGCGAATGCTTTAAAAGGGTGCAGCCTCCTGCTGCCTAAAAAAGAGCGGCCAGCATTACCGAGAGGAGAGTTTTATAATGATGAGGTAGTTGGATTCCTCGTAAGCGACTCTAAATCAGGTGATTTAGGCCACATCATGGAGGTTTTTGAAAGCGGTCCCAATCGTCATTTGGTAATCGACCATCAAGGTAAGGAGGTGCTCATTCCTGTGCATGGGCCATTCATCAAAACAATCAGCAAAGCCAAAAAGAAAATCACAGTGGAATTGCCGGAGGGCTTCCTCGAGCTGTGAGGCAATCAATTTTCTTTACCTTCGACTATGCGTATTGATATCATCACAACGCTGCCCAAATTGTTGGAAGGCCCTTTCAGCGATAGCATCTTGAAGCGCGCTCAACAAAAAGAGTTAGTGACAGTAGAGGTGCATGACTTGCGCGAATACAGCACCGACAAACACCGCACTACCGATGACTATGCTTTCGGGGGTGGTGCGGGCATGGTAATGATGATTGAGCCGATTCATCGCTGTATATCGAAGCTTCAATCTCAACGCACTTATGACGAAGTGATTTACATGAGTCCTGATGGTGAGTTGCTAAACCAGTCGATTGCCAATGCGCTTAGCTTAAAGCAAAATCTCATTCTCTTGTGTGGTCATTACAAAGGTGTGGATGAGCGCGTGCGGCAACACCTCGTCACACGCGAGATCAGCATTGGCGACTATGTGATCTCTGGAGGTGAGTTGGCAGCGGCTGTACTGTCCGATGCCATTATTCGACTGGTGCCAGGTGTGCTTTCCGATGAGTCGTCTGCCCTTACCGATTCTTTTCAAGGTGGCCTGGTGGCACCCGAAATCTATACCCGACCCGCAGATTATCAGGGCTGGAAGGTGCCCGATGTGCTTCTGTCTGGGAATCCGGCTAAAATTGAGGAGTGGCGCCACGAAAGCTCCCTTAAAAGGACCCAAAAAAGGCGCCCTGGCCTCCTGGGTGAAGGCTAATGGGTAAATGGGTATTTTGAGCCGTGGCCTTGTCAACTAAACCTCATTTCCTATATTTGCAGTCCATTTTTAAAAGATACCGACCATGGCCGATTTAATTAAGATTGCCGAGCAGGAATTAGCAGGAAAACGGGCAAATTACCCTGATTTCAAATCAGGAGACACTATAAACGTGCACGTTAAGATCAGCGAAGGTAACAAAGAGCGTATCCAGCAGTTTCAGGGCGTGGTGCTCTACAGACGCGGCAAAGGCACGAATGGCGAGTCATTTTCCGTACGAAAAGTATCCAATGGCGTGGGCGTTGAGCGCATTTTCCCCATTGTGAGCCCCAGCATCGATAAAATTGAATTCATTAAAACGGGTAAGGTTCGCAGGGCTAAATTGTACTATATGAAAGGCCGCCAAGGCAAATCTGCCCGCATTAAAGAGCGTTTGAGCGTACTC
>JAIENH010000559.1 GCA_019751475.1 Cyclobacteriaceae bacterium | reverse complement strand
CGGCCATACGGACAGACACATTCGCCAGATCAAAAAAGTGAAGAAAGACCCTGCATTCCCAAAGTAAAACAAGATAGAAATTAATTTTTTGAAGGGTTACCAAAGCACAAAACCGACACTAAGAGGTGGAGAAGGAATAAAGGAAGAATATCAAAAATCAAGTTTATGAGATTTAAATCCGTTTTTATTGTTCTATTGTTTTGGCAGCCGTTAGCATCGGCTCAAACCGATGAAACGTTTCGCGTCATCACGGTGTCAGGTACGGTCGAGCACGTAAAACTTAATCGACCACTACAATTAGGTGATCGTATTCAGCTCACCGACCCACTCACGTTCAGGTCGAAGTCGGCTTATGCCATCGTGATCAGCCCGAAAACAGGACGCAAAACAATCCGTGGTGTACCCGATACGTCACCACGCGAACTGAAGGTGCTGCTGGAATCATTTTTCAAAGCAGATGAGCGATCAACTGCCAGTCGCGGAGGCAAAAATGAATATTGGGGAGAACTGAATGAAACGTTGCGAGACACCGTTTTGCTTCTTGGTGACGCCAAGATTACACTTCGGGCAGAATATGTCAATTTAAACCCTCCGGCCGTGGTCATGGCCTATTACAAGGGAAGGGACGGCAAGGCGGTCGATAAAATCGTATCGCTAGGTCAAAGTGTTTGTCTTAACCAGCTGTGTTTGTTTGGCAGCGCTGATTTTACTACAAAAGTACTGGTAGAATACTATCCGCAAGAAAAGGGCAGCTCCGATCTTCCGGGTAGCGGAGAACTTATCGGCTATTTCTTTCCCCGGTATGTAGATGAAATACAACTCGAGAAAGAAGTGCACATTATCACAGAGACGTTGCAAGATCGCCCCGGCAATGATATACGCATGGAAATAAAGAAGTATATCAAAAGTCGTCTCGGTAACGTAGAAGATTCAAATCTGGATGCGTGGCTGGGCAATAGAAAGATACTCTTGCCCTGATCATAACTAGAATGGGAAGGTTGTCGCGACTGGCGCTGGTGTGCATCGCGCATGCCGGTCTACTCACGGTCTTCACATTGTTTTGGATGAGTATAAGCACCTGGGAGTTTGGTGATGAAATATTAGTAGAGCGCATTACTCAATCGCGTTATCTCCTTCTGAAAACAGAAGACCCGCAAGTCGCGCAATTAAAAAAGAAACTCCTGCTTATTAACTGCTCCTATGATAAAATGCTGGCACCCTATGCAGACCTGTATGGCAGCGGTACCATCGCTATCACCGATCGCAAAAAACTCCGGGATTTATTTCACATTATCAACGAGTCACCCACGCCACCCGCTTACACTGTTTGGGATCTTTTTCTGGACGATCCGTCTCCGTATGATTCGGCCCTAACGGCTGAATTGAAGAAGCTAAAGAAGGTAGTCGTATCCAGCCATCTTACCGACAGCGGTACGCTCTATCAACCTCACCCTGATCTTGACTATGCCCTTGCACAATTTGCAACTATGTCAGGCACCTTCCTCAAGTACAGGCTCCTGCACAACGACTCCGTTTCTTACATGCCGCTTCGGTTGTATGAAAAGTTACACGATGTGAAATTCTCGAAAATAGGAGGTTTTGCTTTTTCACCCACGGGCTGGTGGCTCAATTCATTCATTGTTGATTTGCCTATCAGGCGGGTACACATGGATGAAAATGAGATCACTGTGTGGAATGTAGGTGAAGCCTTAGAAAACTTCACAGTGGAAGAAATACGATCTACCGTGAGCGATAGACTCCTCATCGTTGGTGATTTTTATGGCAACGACATTCACCCCACCTTTCTTGGTAATCAACCCGGGCCCTTGATTTTGATTAATACCTACTTGGGCATTGAGAAAGGACGCGCACGTATTTCTACCTTTCTATTCCTGTTGATTTTTTTGTTGTATGCTGCGTCCACTGCTCATGTGCTGCGTCAACAGCAGCATGCCAAGCTGATGACAGAAAAAGTACTGCGCATTAGGATTGGCAAGTTTCTGCTGAAATACCTCTCCTACATTGTAATATTTGCACTCTTCACTATTTTGGTTTACGCACTTACAGGTCAACATCTCCAATTGCTTCTCTTTGCACTCTATTTCAACGTCCTTGATTACACGATGGCGAAGTACCGCGGGCCCGTAGAACGATTTCTGAAAACCTGATATTCTCAAACAGTGTTTACGAGAGAGAGGTAGATTAAGTGTGTTTGACTTGATCACTAACCAGCAATCTTACAATGTTGGATACAAAGGCGGGCCCCTCATACACAAACCCTGTATAAATCTGAACCAGGTCTGCTCCTGCTTGGAATTTTTCTACTGCATCGTTTGGGGTCATGATGCCACCGACTCCGATTATTGGAAACGAAGGGCCGAGCTGTGAACGCAAGTACTTGATCACTTCCGTGGATTTCTTTGCAAGTGGCTTGCCGCTCAATCCTCCAACTCCTATTGCATGGACAACCTCAGAAGATGTTTTCAAATCTTCACGTGTGATGGTAGTGTTCGTGGCAATCACGCCATCTGTACCTGTCTCTTTTAAAATGTCTATAATGTCATCCAACTGACCGACAGTAAGATCAGGCGCAATTTTTAGCAATACAGGTTTGGGTTGATCTTTTGCTAACGACAACTGCTTAATAACGGTCAGCAGATTTTTCAGAGGCGCCTTCTCTTGTAACTCGCGCAAGCCAGGAGTATTAGGTGAACTCACATTCACTACAAAATAATCAACGTGTGGATGCAGCGCTTCAAAACAATAAACATAGTCATCTATAGCCTGCTCATTAGGTGTAATTTTATTTTTACCAATGTTCCCACCTACGATGATCGATGATTGTCGCTTTTTCAGTCGCTCGACCGCTGCTAATACTCCCTCGTTGTTAAAACCCATGCGATTGATGAGTGCCTGATCTTCCGGCAAACGGAATAATCTCGGCTTTTCATTTCCTGCTTGTGGTAATGGCGTAAGGGTACCGATTTCAATAAACCCAAAGCCAAAGCAAGCCATCTCACCGATGAGTTTAGCGTCTTTATCAAAACCTGCTGCCAAGCCTATTGGGTTCTTGAAGGTTAGTCCCAGGATTTTTCGCTCAAGCGAAGGATGTGTGATAACAAACCAGGACGACAGAAGCTTCTTTACACCGGGGAGTTTGCAAAAAAAATAGAGGGCTGCGAAGGTGAAATGATGGGCCTTTTCCGGAGCAAGCAGAAAGAGAAGTGGCCTGATAAAAATTTTGTACATGAAGCTATTTCTTCTTCTTGACTTTCTTTGGCTTGATGGAAAACTTCTTGAAGCCCGCTCCCACCACCTCCTCAATCATCTTCTCAATGGGTACAGAGTTTGACGAGGTATTTGCGTTCACGCGCCAAATCAGGTTATCATTTTTATCGTTGAGGTCAATGATCAGGCTGCCCATGCGGTAGTCACGCGACCATGTCTGACTAGCATTGCCAGGTGTCATACCCAGTGGGCCTAGTTGTCCAAAGTCGGTGCGGGCCATTGAACCTACCACGTAAGAAACTACCAAATCACCTGCTGAGTCAACATGCTGAAGTCCCTTTTCCTTCAATTCTTCAAGAATAGACCTGTTTACTATTTTTTTAAGCTCGTCCTCATTTAGTTGTCGCTCGTCTTTAGGGGTAATGATCTCTGTTTCACCCATGGTAAAGGTCTTGTATCGCGACAGGTCGCGGGTCTTGTCATACTCGGCAATGACTTGCTGCGAAAACAAAGAAGATGGGCTTGCGAGTATGATGAGAAGGATAAAAATGCGCATAAACAAAGGTAATGAAGTGGCCGGGCATCGGGCGTCATTACGGAAAATAATTTACACTTGGCCGCTTTCGCTAACTGCGGGGATGAAAGTCTCGAATAACCTGCTTCAGGTAGTCACGATCAAGGTGTGTATAGATTTCTGTGGTCGTGATGGACTCATGGCCCAGCATCTCCTGAACGGCACGCAAATCAGCTCCACCTTCAATCAAGTGGGTAGCAAACGAATGACGAAACGTGTGGGGACTGATAACTTTCCTTAGACCGATTTTGGCGGCCAGCGACTTGATAATTAAAAAGATGGACACGCGCGATATCTTTTTCCCAAAGCGGTTCAAAAAAACGTACGCATCAAAATCCTTGTGAACAGGCAAATGCACCCTGATTTCTTCCAGGTAGATTTTCAGATATTTCATGGCATCGCGCCCGATAGGCACCAGCCGCTCCTTGTTTCCCTTACCGATCACGCGCAAAAATCCAAGATCGAAATACACATTGGCTCGCTTGAGTTCCACCAATTCTGACACGCGCAGTCCTGAACTATACAAGACTTCAAGCATGGCTCGGTTGCGCCCGCCTTCGGGTGTAGAGAGGTCAATAGCTTCCAGCAAACTCACGATATCCTGATAGTCCAGCGTGTCAGGAAGTTTTCGGCCAAGCCTTGGCCCTTCCAGCAGCGTAGTCGGGTCCGCGTCAATCAATTCCTCAAATAGAAGATATTTATAAAAACCTTTCACCCCACTGAGCATGCGCGCCTGGCTGTGAGCACTCAGTCCTAATTCGTTCACATACTGCAAAAAGCCTTGAAGTTGCTTGCCCGTAACCTGTATCGGGCTTGTCTTCGGGAACTTCAACTCCATAA
>JAIENH010000367.1 GCA_019751475.1 Cyclobacteriaceae bacterium | reverse complement strand
TCGGCAACATGGAGCAATCGCTGCAAGTATTATTTGGTGCTGACTACGCCAAACAAAAACATCGTATCGTAAAATCTGATTACAAAAAGGAAATTGAAATCATTTCGGTTTACCCGGATGAACTTGATCGAATGCCGTGGGCCGGCCACCTCGGTATTCATCTGTTGAATAAAGCTGTGGAGATCGTGCAACGCAGTAACAGCACGCTCATCTTTACCAACACACGGTCTTTTGCTGAGATTTGGTATCATAAAATGCTGGATGTGGCGCCCGAGTTGTCGGGGTTGATTGCCATGCACCACGGTTCCATCAGCCAGCCGATTCGGCACTGGGTGGAAGATCAATTGCATGAAGGAAAATTGAAAGCTGTGGTGTGCACCTCCAGCCTCGACTTGGGTGTTGATTTCCGGCCTGTAGAAACCATCATACAAGTCGGCAGCCCGAAGGGAGTAGCACGGTTTCTTCAGCGCGCAGGTCGCAGCGGTCATCAGCCTGGGGCCGTTAGCCGGATTTATTTTTTACCTACGCATTCGTTGGAATTGACAGAAGCCGCTGCCGTGCGGGAGGGCATTGAGAAAAATGTAGTGGAAGACCGCATTCCCTACATGCGATCGTTCGATGTGTTAGTGCAGTACCTCATCACGCTTGCTGTGTCCGATGGATTTGACCCCAATCAGATTTTTGAAGAAGTAAAAAGCACGTTTTGTTTTCAATCCATCACACAAGAAGAGTGGCAATGGGCGTTGCGATTTATTACCACAGGGGGCGAGTCACTCACAGCCTATGATGAATACCGCAAAGTGGAAGTTGAAAACGGATGGTTTAAAGTGAATAGCAGGCGAGTGGCCTTGCAGCATAGACTCTCCATCGGCACCATTGTGGGTGACACGGCCATGATGGTAAAATATGTGAGTGGCAAATACCTAGGCACAATAGAAGAAGGCTTTATCTCCCGACTTTCACCTGGTGACGTCTTTTGGTTTGCCGGGTTAAGTTTGGAACTGGTGCGCATCAAAGACATGGAGGCCCAGGTGCGCAAAAGTAAGCGCAAGTCCGGGCAAGTGCCTTCGTGGCAAGGCGGGCGCATGCCGCTGTCATCGCAGTTGAGTGAGATGATACGACTGAAGATTGATGAAGCAGCGCGAGGCACGGAGCGTGATGAAGAAATGATTTTTCTCCGGCCGTTGATGAAGCTACAAGCAGAGCGATCGCACCTGCCTAAGAAAAATGAATTTTTAATTGAATCATTCGAGACAGACGAGGGCCACCACGTTATCATGTATCCGTTTGAAGGTCGGCTCGTGCACGAGGGTCTTGCCTCGTTGGTGGCATACCACATATCGCGCATCAAGCCCATCACGTTTTCTATTGCCATGAATGACTACGGCTTTGAATTGCTGTCAGATCAGGAGATACCCTTGTACGATGCCATTGAGACCAACCTGTTGGGAGAAGAAGATTTATTAAAAGACATCCAGGCAAGCATCAACTCAGTGGAGATGGCCCGCAGAAAGTTTCGCGATATCGCGGCTATAGCCGGATTGGTGTTTAAAGGATTTCCCGGCCAACGGGTACGCGACCGGCACATTCAATCTTCTTCGCAGCTGTTTTTCAATGTGTTTCATGAATATGATTCTTCCAACTTGTTATTGATGCAGGCGTATGAAGAAATGATGGACTTTCAGTTGGAGGAGGCTCGCCTTCGCAGGGCCCTGGATCGCATCAAGCATCAAAAAATCGTAATTACAAACCCCGAGAAAGTCACACCGTTTTCGTTTCCGATCATTGTTGATCGCCTGAGTCGTGACAAGCTGACCTCCGAGCGACTGGAGGACCGGGTGAAGAAGATGGCCTTGCGATACGAAGATTGAATTTTGTCCTGGCCCGGTGATTGATTTACACTGATTAAGATGTGTAATTCGCATCAATTTTATTAGTGTGAAAGTATCGCTGTACGATTGCGACATTGAGCTACTCCCTGAAAAGGCCATTTACCTGCCATTAGATAAAACACTGGTGGTAGGCGACTTGCATTTCGGTAAAGCAAGCCACTTCAGACGGGCGGGCCTGCCGGTGCCCGTAGCTGCCAACCGCAAAAGCACGGAGTTATTGATTGACCTGCTAAACAAAACAAAACCCCGCACAACTATTTTTTTGGGCGACCTGTTTCATAGCACCTACAACGATGAGTGGGAGTCGGTGGGCCAGGTGGTAAAGCATTTTAAAAATAGTTCGTTTGAATTGGTGTTGGGCAATCACGACATCATGAGTGAACGGCAGTACATCCGTCATGGCATCCAAGTACTGACACAAAAAGTAGCCGGATGTTTTTTGTTTACACATGAGCCAATGGAGAAGTCAGATATTCCTGCTGGTGTAATAAACGTATCGGGTCACTTGCATCCGGGCGCGCGACTGCTCGGCAAGGGTCGGCAGTCGGTCATGCTTCCTTGCTTTTGGTGCGCGCCTCAACAGTTTATTCTGCCTTCGTTCGGTTCACTCACTGGCTTGATGTCGATTCGTCCGGGTGAGAACGATCGCGTCTTTATTATTGTAGAAAATTCAGTGCAAGAAATTGTCACCCAGCCCAAAGAAAGCAAAGCCCGTATCACACGATGAAGAAGTTACTTGTTATATTCTTGCTTTTCACTTCGCTTGTTCTCCCGGCACAGGATACGTTGCGCACTTCGCTGCTCTTCGTGGGCGACATCATGCAACATGATTCACAAATTTCAGCAGCCTATCAACCTGACTCTGCGCGTTATGATTACAAGCCTTGCTTTGAATTTATCAAGCCTCTCTTATCGGCTCCTGATCTTACCATCGGCAACCTCGAGCTTACCCTGGCCGGCCCTCCTTACAAAGGCTTTCCGCAGTTCAGTGCACCAGATGAATTGCTCACGGCATTGAAGGATGCAGGCTTCGATGTGCTGGTCACCGCCAATAATCATTGTGTCGACCGTGGCAGAAGAGGATTGGAGCGCACCATTGATTTATTAGACAGTGCCAACCTACTGCACACAGGTACTTTCAAAGACACGCTTGACTGGCTCAACAACTATCCGTTGCGACTGGAGTCAAAAGGTATCAGCTTTTCATTGCTGAACTACACGTATGGCACCAATGGTCTGCCCGTACATGTACCGAATCTGGTGAACCGAATCGATACTTCACGCATCCGTCTCGATTTGCAAAAAGCTCAACTACAAAAAACAGATGCTATCATTGTGTTTATGCATTGGGGCGAAGAGTACAAAAGTCTTCCAAACCAAACACAAAAAATGCTGGCTCAGTTTTGCTTCAATCATGGCGCGCAACTGGTAATCGGGGCGCACCCGCACGTGCTTCAACCCATCGAGTGGGACACTGATAAAAATCAACTCGTGGCGTGGTCGTTGGGAAATTTTGTATCCGGCCAACGCGATCGCTACAAAAACGGTGGTGCCTTGCTGCACATTGATATGGAGAAGGTTGTTCATGCCGATAGCAATCATTCGGTGAGGATAAAGCAAGCAGACTATTCTTTAGATTGGGTATATCGCGCCAACGACAAGCGCAGAACGTATCGCATTCTGCCTGTGCCTGCCTTCGAAAGCGATACAGTGGTTGTTCGCGAGCCGGCAGCGCGCGAGGCGCTCTTGCGTTTCCGCGATGACTCGCGCATGCTGTTTGACAAGCATAACAAAAATGTGCGCGAGCGGGTGCTTCCCAAAGATCAACCGTAGCAACCGATAGCGGAGAAAATGTAAAATCAGACCACAGGCCTACCATCAAAAGTTATAAATTTGTGGCTTGATTGAATGCTCATGATGGATTCGGCTACAATACGACAGAAGTTTCTCGTTTTTTTTGAAAGCAAAGGCCACCAGATAGTGCCCTCGGCACCGCTGGTATTGAAGAATGACCCTTCGCTGCTCTTTACCAACTCGGGTATGGTGCAGTTTAAAGATAATTTTTTGGGAAACACCGTGCCGAAGAGCAAGCGCGTGGCCGACACACAAAAATGCCTTCGCGTAAGCGGCAAACACAACGACCTGGAAGATGTGGGCCTGGATACCTATCACCACACCATGTTTGAGATGCTGGGCAATTGGAGTTTTGGCGATTATTTTAAGAAAGAAGCCATTGCCTGGGCGTGGGAATTGCTCACCGAAGTTTACCAACTTCCCAAATACCGGCTGTATGTGTCGGTGTTTGGCGGTGACAAGGGCGACAATCTTCCTGTGGATGAAGAAGCAAAAGAACTGTGGAAGACATACGTAAGTGAAGACCGTATCCTTCACGGGAATAAGAAAGACAATTTTTGGGAGATGGGTGAGAGCGGTCCATGTGGCCCGTGCTCAGAAATACATATTGACTTGCGTCCTGAAGCGGAGGTGAAGAAAAAACCAGGAAGAGAATTGGTCAACAGTGATCATCCGCAGGTGGTAGAGATTTGGAACCTCGTGTTCATTCAGTTTAATCGTCTTGCATCCGGTGCGCTGGAGTCGTTACCCGACAAGCATGTGGATACAGGCATGGGCTTCGAGCGGCTGTGCATGGCCATCCAGGGCAAAAGCTCCAACTACGATACGGATGTGTTTCGTCCGCTAATGGATTTCATTGCTTTGCATGCGAATGTGAAGTACGGTGAT
>JAIENH010000247.1 GCA_019751475.1 Cyclobacteriaceae bacterium | reverse complement strand
GCGTGTACACCAGGTGCACATTCACCAACAAATTTTCATTGCGCAACAACTTACAGGCGCGAACACCTTCCAGCGAAACGGGAATTTTAAACACGGTCCTTTTAGGATCTAAGCCAAGCTTGAGTTGGCGATGAGCCTCTTTCACCACTTCTTCGGCTGTGTTACCGAGCGCTTCAATCTGAAGCACCGGCACCATCTTGCTGAGTTTCACAATCAGTGAGTCAACATCCGTAACACCCCCACGGTGCATAAAGGTGGGTGTAGTGGTAAGTCCATCCAGAAAACCGAGCTTAAATGCTTCTTCGATTTCTTTCAGGTCGGCCGAATCAAGGTATAATTCCATGTATGATTTGAGATTTAAGATTGAGGATTTGTGACTTGGATTTAGATTTTTTTCAAGCTAAGGCTAAAGCCTGGTCGCGGTATTTTACTTCAATGGCATGAAGTTCGAGAATTGGTTTCAAAAACTCTTCGAGGTCATACACACATAATTGACTTGCTGCATCGCATAAAGCTTTGGCAGGATCAGGGTGCGTTTCGATAAACACACCATCCACACCTGCAGCCACACCGGCCCGCGACAGTACAGGAAGAAACTCACGTGCTCCGCCTTTCGCATCAGCGCTGGGGATACCATACTTGCGAATGCTGTGTGTGATATCAAATACCACGGGGTAGCCAATGTTGTTCATGTGGTAGAAGCTGCGAGGATCTACTATCAGATCATTATAGCCAAACGTATAGCCGCGCTCCGTCAAAATGATTTTGTCATTGCCTGCCTCTTCCACCTTTTTTACCGGGTGCTTCATGTTTTCAGGTGCAAGAAACTGACCGTGCTTGATATTCACTACGCGACCCGTCTTCGCAGCGGCCACCACAAGAGTGGTTTGCATGCAGAGGTAAGCAGGTATCTGGAGAACATCCACTACTTCAGCAGCGGCTTTCGCCTGATCAGGGTAGTGAATGTCTGTGAGAACTGGAAAACCAAACTGCTCTTTAATCTTGGCAAGTACTTTCACGCCTTTCTCCAAGCCAGGGCCATCGTAATATTTAGCTGAGCTACGATTGTCTTTCTGAAAAGATGATTTATAGATGATCGGCACATTGAGCCGGGCAGAAACTTCTTTCAGCTTTTCGGCCGTCTTCATCATTATAGACTCTTCTTCGATAACACATGGTCCGCTGATCACAAACAGATCGTCTGTGCCACACGCTATGTTTCCTACATTAACAATTTTCTTCTTCATGATTTGATATTATAGTCGTCTGAATAAATCTTTTACAGTATCTACGGATATTTTCGTTTTCCAATCGGTGCCAATGGCGTGGTTCCACATGTGCTCCAGGCGAATTGCCACATTGGCCATCGCGGTGATGGTATCTTCACTCCAGTTTTTCGAGAGCCCCTTCGGCAAGGTGATGTTGTGCTTCCGCACCATTTCCGAAAATTCTTTTACGCCTTCCGGGTAATAATCTGCCAGGTGTTGAAAAGCCAGGCAATTGGCATAGCAATGTTTCTCACCCAAAATCTTTGAAAGTCCGTATGACATCGCATGAACAATACCTACTTCCGAATACGTAAGGCTCAATCCACCCATGAGCGATGCCACCATCAGCTTCTCATCGTTTTCAGGTGTTTGGCCGGAGTGATCACCCAAATAAATATCGCGACACAAAGCCAGCGATTGATCTCCGAAGGCTGTACTGTACGCATTATTTAAAATTCCATCACGCGATTCAATACAATGAATGTACGTATCCATGCCGGTGTAAAACCATTTGTCGCGAGGTACGGAGGCGATCAAATCAGGATCAAGTACCACCTGATTGAATACAGTCCACTCGCACTTCAGTCCCAATTTTTTCTCGGGGCCCGTAAGAACAGCTGTCATCGAGACTTCCGCACCTGTTCCTGAAATAGTCGGCACCCCAATGTGGTAAATACCTGGGTTCTTGATGAGATTGAGTCCTTGATATTTTACAGAAGATCCTTCGTTGGTAAACATCAGTGACACCGCCTTGGCTATGTCCATGATGCTGCCACCGCCAATACCTACCACAGCAGCAGGAGTACCTTTGGTGTTTTTTACGCTGTCACGAAGGTCATCAATTTGTTTTGTGGTAGGCTCCTCCGGATCTACATCAATAAATCGGACGATATCTTCCTTTGTTGCCGGGAGTCGTCCTTCTAATTTCTTTCCTTTGAAATAGTTGTCTACCAGGTAAAGAACGAACCGGTCATTCTCTCCTCTTTGCTCGTCCACAATGGAACCAAGCTGGGAGAAACTCCCACGCCCAAAAACTGTCTTCTCTATGCCTTTGAAATTCTTATGCATATTCCTTTACGGCAAGAGACTTTTCGATGGCAGATTTGATTTTGTTAGTAAGCTCAATCACCTCTTGCTTTTTCCAGGTGCAACGAATGCCAAATGAAATCAAGCGGCCCACCACTTCCTGCGACTTTGGCAGTTGAAGTTTATTGTAGTCCTGTGATTTGGTATAATGATGAATGGGTAACGGAGCTGCTGCTTTTAAATCTTTGAGATGTTGCCATTGGTTGATGAAATGATACATATTAATGTACCAGTAGTTGAATCCTCCGATACCGTCTTTAGCAAATGCTTCGGTTACTCGCTTGGCGGAATCAGTATCGGGTAAAAACAAATTCAAGAATGTAGCCGAGTCGCCTGCAGGGTCAGGTATGGCAGCAAAGCTGACGCCTGGCACATCGCGCAGGCCGTCCATCATCAGTTGCTTGTGGCGCCTGTTGATCTCACGGATGTGAGGCACCTTGCGTGTCTGCGCTGCACCGATGGCAGCATGTAGTTCGCTGATGCGATAGTTGAAGCCGAGCACGGGGTGCTGCTCCATGCCTCGCACCGATCCGATATGATCATGTCCGTGGTCACTGTAACTGTCAGCCAGTTTGTAGCACGCTTCATCGTTGGTAACAAACACACCACCTTCTCCGGCTGTTGCAATCTTAAAAAAGTCAAAGGAGTAACAGCCTGTCTTGCCAAACAAACCAACAGACGTACCTTTATACGATGCACCAAAAGCCTGGCCTGCATCTTCAATCAAGACGAGGTTATTTTCCTTAGCAACTTTTATAATCTCATTGAGGTTGGCCATCTGTCCGCACATATGCACCAGCATGATGGCTTTTGTCTTGGGTGTGATTGCTTTTTTTATACCCTCAGCACTGAGGCAAAGTGTTTCGTCAATCTCAGCAAACACGGGAATACCGCCAGAGAAAATAACGGCCTCGACAGATGCGATGTAGGTAAACGGAGGTACGATTACTTCATCACCAGAACCGATACCGGCCGCGGCCAATGCACACGACACGGCTGTAGATCCGCTGGACACAGCATGAGCAAATTTTGCTCCCGTGAACTTTTTCACTTCGCTTTCAAAGTCACGCGCCTTCCAATGATTGTTGCGCTGTGCCTCGTGGTTGTAGCGGAACAGGATGCCCGTTTGAAGGACATCGTCCAGCTCTTTTCGTTCTTCCATCCCAAAAAGCTCACTTCCCGGCATGTTTTCGATATTTAAGGCAGCAAAGATAAGGAAATAATGAAAGAGAGAAGTGGTTTTTCAGGTTACAGCCCCATCGTGCTGGGCAGAACGGTGGACTCTGAAACACGATGTGTTCACTACCATTCCGACTTAGATATAATTGCTATAAAATTTAAGTGCTGTGAACAGTTTTATCCTTGCTTTGAGTGCCATGAAGAAACGGCCGGTCATCAGTCGGTGGTATGGGGTCTTAACGAAAGAAAAGAAAAAGCCGTGCTCTGCGGAGTGTGTCGCTATGAGATGAGCATTGATGAATATTTACAATGCGAGAACAGGTGCCCTTCGTGCCAAGCCAAATTCAATCCGGGGTGTGAGAAGCATTATCATCTGTACTTTGAGATGAACTAAGATTGAAGTAAGAAGTCAATACGACTTACAAAATCAATCCTTCAATATCCGCATCTCTACGCGCCTGTTGAGTGCACGGGCTTCGGGTGTGTTGGCATTCAAGATGGGCTGCGTGCCACCGAACGCTTTTGTTTTCACGCGATCGCGGTCAATTCCTTTTGAGGTTAGATACTTTTTCACGTTGTCCACCCGCTCTTGCGAAAGTTCGAGGTTGGCTTTGGGGTTGCCCTGATTGTCGGTGTGGCCTTCTAACTGGATCACCAGTCTTTCATTGTCTTTCATCATAGCCACTAACTCATCCAAACCGGGAAATGATTTTGGATTGATTACTGCCTTGCCTTGCTCAAAGATGAGGTGCTCCAGCCGGATGGTCTCGCCTTTCCGCGTAAGCGAAATATCGCGCAGCACTTGATTGTTGGAGTCAATGTCTTTGGGATCAACGATAGCAGTGCCGATAATGTATCCTTCCGCATCGGCTGTGATCTGGTACTTGGCGGTGCCGAAGATGGCAAACGAAAACGTGCTGTCATTAAATCGTCCGGTGATGCTGCCCGTAGGAATGCTTTTATAAAAAATCTTGGCCTTCACACCTTTGTGTGTCACAGCATCAAACACCTTGCCGCGGGCCGTGATCTCTTGTGCCCGTACGTTCAAACATCCAACCAAAAGACAGCCGAGCAAAACAGGT
>JAIENH010000158.1 GCA_019751475.1 Cyclobacteriaceae bacterium | reverse complement strand
CCCAGTTGAACAATCAGCCTCTTATCCACGCCTTTTTTGAACAAGAATATCTTCGAGATATTGCTGGTAACGTGAAAGAGAGCCGTAATACCCAGCACAGAATGAAAGTCAAGAAAATAGCTGGCGATGGGTATGAAAAACAGCGAAGAGCCAAAGCCGCCTACCGTGCCGAGTATTTCGGCCAGTAGGGCTAACAAAATAAAGAGCGGAAGATTGTCCAAACGGATAGGGGCGAGTGGCCAAAGGTAGTACGGTAGGCCCATTCAATACCTGACAAAAATCATCTTTCCGGCTGTTGAGGGTCATGTACGCCCGTTGGCCCTCAGGGTACTTTTAGACCATCAAAACCGGACTAAAACCTGTTACCCAATGGAACTAGAAAAGATCCACTACGACAATAAGATTGTCAAGGCATTCATCATCGTCACCGTCATTTTTGGCATCGTTGGCATGACGGTCGGCCTGCTCGCAGCTATTCAGCTTTTTTACCCTGTTTTCAACTTTGACTTTCAGTACACCACCTTTGGCAGGATACGGCCACTGCATACCAATGCGGTGATCTTCGCCTTTGTAGGTAACGCCATGTTTGCCGGAGTGTACTACTCCATGCAGCGCCTGCTGAAGACGCGCATGTTCAGCGATACGTTGAGCTGGGTTCACTTCTGGGGATGGCAACTCATCATTTTATCGGCAGCTATCACGTTGCCGCTCGGTATTTCATCCGGTAAGGAATATGCCGAGTTGGAGTGGCCCATCGACATTGCCATCGCGTTGATTTGGGTGGTATTTGGATGGAATATGATCGGCACCATCCTCACCCGCAGGGAGAAGCACATGTATGTGGCCGTCTGGTTTTACATCGCCACATTCATAACGGTTGCGGTGTTGCATATTGTAAATTCTTTTGAGATGCCGGTGAGCCTCTTCAAGAGCTACTCCTGGTATGCGGGTGTGCAGGATGCACTGGTACAGTGGTGGTATGGTCATAATGCAGTGGCGTTCTTTCTCACCACTCCCTACCTGGGCATGATGTATTACTTCCTGCCGAAGGCGGCCAACCGGCCGGTGTATTCTTATCGACTTTCCATCATACACTTTTGGTCATTGATTTTCATTTACATCTGGGCTGGCCCTCACCACTTACTCTATACTTCGTTACCGGATTGGGCCCAATCACTTGGTGTTGTGTTTTCAGTAATGTTGATCGCGCCAAGCTGGGGAGGTATGCTCAACGGCTTGTTTACCCTCCGTGGCGCGTGGGACAAAGTGCGTGAAGATCCGGTTTTGAAATTCATGGTGGTGGCTGTGACAGCTTATGGGATGGCCACGTTGGAGGGCCCGCTGCTCTCGTTGAAAAATATTAATGCCATTGCTCACTTCACTGACTGGATCATCGCTCACGTGCACGTGGGAGGTTTGGGTTGGAATGGCTTTCTCATCTTCGGTATCCTCTATTGGATTATTCCAAAAATGTGGGGCACGAAACTGTACTCGGTGCAGTTGGCGAATGTGCACTTCTGGTTAGGCACGCTGGGTATTGTGTTCTATGCGCTGCCCATGTATACAGCCGGAGTAGTGCAAAGCCTGATGTGGAAGGAATTTAATCCGGATGGTTTCCTTACCTATCAAAACTTTTTGGAGACTACTACCAAGATTATGCCGCTGTACGCTATTCGTGCGATAGGTGGCGGGCTCTACCTGGTAGGTGTGTTCATCATGGCCTACAACCTGATCAAGACAGCGTATGCCGGCAAGTTCATCGCCAACGAAGAAGCCGAAGTGGCCCCGATGGTAAAGTCGGCACAAGGTGGCGGCTGGCACCATGCACTGGAAAGCAAGCCTGTCTTATTCACCGTGCTTGCCCTGGTGGCTGTGTTGATTGGAGGTATCATTGAATTGGTGCCCTCGTTCCTCATCAAATCAAATGTGCCGACCATCGCCAGTGTGAAGCCTTACACTCCGCTGGAGTTGCACGGACGTGATATCTACATCCGCGAAGGCTGCGTCAACTGCCACTCACAAATGGTGCGGCCATTCCGCAGTGAGGTGCAGCGCTATGATCCTAAGAATGGAGAGTACTCCAAGTCGGGCGAGTATGTGTACGATCATCCATTCTTGTGGGGATCCAAGCGCACCGGTCCTGACCTTCATCGCAATGGAGGCAAGTATGCCGATAGCTGGCACTTCCGCCACATGCTTGCTCCTGGCGATGTGTCAAATGGTTCGATCATGCCGGCTTATCCGTGGCTGTACGAGCAGATGATTGACAAAACACAGACGGCAGCCAAAATCAAAACGCTGCGGATTGTAGGCGTGCCTTACGAGGCCGGCTACGAAGAGACTGCCAATGCCGGTCTTGACAAGCAAGCATCCAAGATTTCAGAGAATCTGAAAATGGAAGGCTATGAAGTAGCACCCGATGCTGAAATCGTGGCGCTCATTGCCTACCTGCAACGCCTCGGCACGGACATCAAAGCAGAAAAAGTAGCCGACAATAAGTAAGCATCCACCCGTAAACCACCGATGTATGTATAAAGAAATCCTTCGCTCCATAGATAACATCGCCATCTGGCCGGTGATATCGTTTGTGATCTTCTTCCTGTTCTTCCTTGGGCTCCTGTGGTGGACAGCCACCGTGGATAAAAAATTCATTCGTGAGATGAGTGAGTTGCCACTGGAGGATGGAACGGATGGCACCGGTCTTTTGTCAAAAACTAATTCCAACAAGTCATGAAATACCTGATCAGCTTGCTAGCACTTATGGTGCTCACCTCGTTACCGTCAGGGGCACAAACTCCTGCCCCGGCCGCATCCGTATGGGATGATCCCGCCATTCTGTTTTATGTCGTGATTGGCTTCTTGGTGATTGTTTCCCTTTTGGTGTTGGTCGTTGCTGTCTTTATGCTTCGCGTAGTAAACATCCTGGCGGAGAAAGCTGCGATGGAGAAAGCCGAAAAAGAAGGTGTGGTGTATAAGCCGGAGCCTTCGCTACTCACATCGGTGTGGGACAAACTCAACGGCTATGTGCCGGTGGAGAAAGAAGCGACCATTGTGTTGGATCACAATTACGATGGCATACGCGAGTTGGACAACCACTTGCCACCATGGTGGAAGTGGCTCTTCTACGTCACCATTGCGTGGAGCGCTGTGTACCTGTTGAGCTACCACGTGTTCAATTCGTTGCCACTCTCTATCAATGAATATGATAATGAGGTGGCTTACGCGAATGAGCAACAGCGTAAAATGAAAGCTGCTAATCCAGGCCCGCAGATAGACGAAACCAACGTGGCGTTTACGGATGATGCTAAATTCCTGGCGGATGGAAAATCTACCTTCCTCAACACCTGCGCGTCTTGTCACCGCAGGGACGGAGGTGGCGATATTGGCCCCAACCTTACAGACGAATATTGGAAGCACGGTGGGTCCATCGCAAATATTTTCAAAGTAGTGAAAGAAGGCGTGCAAGGCACCAACATGGTAGCGTGGGGGGGAGTGATGAGTCCAGAAGCTATGCGCAACGTATCGAGCTACGTGATGACATTGCAAGGATCGAATCCACCCAATCCGAAAAAGCCCGAAGGAGATTTGTACAAGCCCGAGAAGAAAGAAGTGAAGAGCGATAGTGTGAAGACCCAGGCATCGTTATAAACCGGATGGAGACCAACCTGTATCAGTTTGATGAAGAATTCCGCAACACCCTGGCCACCGTAGATGCAGAGGGCAAGCGCGTGTGGATGTATCCGAAAAAACCTTCGGGCATCCACCATCGGTGGCGCGTGGCCGTGAGTGTCTTTTTTCTCTCGCTGTTATTTGCAGGGCCGTTTATCAAAGTACAGGGCCGACCCTTCATGCTCATCAATATCTTCGAGCGCAAGTTTATCTTGTTTGGTCACGTGTTTTGGCCACAAGATTTCTTCCTGCTGGCGCTCACGCTCATTACGTTTTTCGTTTTCATCATTTTGTTTACCGTGGCCTTTGGCCGCATTTGGTGCGGATGGGCCTGTCCGCAGACACTGTTCATGGAAATGGTGTTTCGCAAAATTGAATATTGGATTGAAGGCGATGCAAACGAGCAACGCAGGCTCAACAAAGCGCCTTGGACAGCCAACAAGATTCTCAAAAAGTCGGGTAAGCAACTGGCTTTTTTGCTCATCGCCATTCTCATTGCGCACACCGTGATGGCTTACCTCATCGGCATCGACCAGGTGAGACTCATTGTCACACAATCTCCGCTGGAGCACTTGCCTGGATTTCTCGGCCTCACCGCATTTACGTTTATTTTCTATGGTGTGTTTGCCTACTTCCGCGAGCAGGCCTGCATCGTGGTGTGCCCGTATGGCCGGTTGCAGAGTGTGCTGCTGGTGAAAGACTCCATCGTGGTGGCTTACGACTGGCTGCGGGGAGAGCCGCGCGGCAAACTCAAAAAGAACCAGGTGGCCGAAGGGCATGGCGATTGCATTGACTGCAAGCTCTGTGTGCACGTGTGCCCCACAGGTATTGACATTCGCAACGGTACACAATTGGAGTGTGTGAATTGCACCGCCTGCATCGATGCGTGCGATGATGTGATGCTGAAGATCAACAAGCCGAAAGGGCTCATCCGCTAT
>JAIENH010000059.1 GCA_019751475.1 Cyclobacteriaceae bacterium | reverse complement strand
AATTCAAATTGATAGAATGATTCCTGCTTAAGAGAAGACACCTCATCATATAACTGAGAGGCCCTTTCTAAAAATGCCAGCTTGGAGGTTTCCATAAGTTTAAAAAATTTGGTTCCTCAAAATTAATCCTCCCTGCGACATTTTGGAATACACCCTTTGGAAAGGCACTATCGCGTAAAGGGTGTGGTTCCAAAGGATTTCCTATGCTGTCCCAGAAGGTCTTACTTCTCAAAAAAGCAAACCGAACCACCTACCCAGGTTTTGTCTTTGTTATATTTCACACCAATCATTTCACCGCGACTGAGTCGCGCCAGGTTGGTGATTAATTGCGGCCGTGACTGACCATCTTCCCACAAATAGAGCAAGCGTATCTCTGTCTTCACCAGGCCATCCACGGCCTTTACGATTGGTTCGTAGTTGACTTTGCGTTGAAGCATGAAATTTTTACGCTCCGCCAAAGGTATTTTTTTAATGTCTCCCGGTTTAACGTGAAAAATCACTCCGCTTCCCGAAAAGGAAAACAACGGTTTCAAAACGTAGTTTTCCAAATCGGAAGGAATGGATACAACCTCGTGGAGGAATTGTGAATGAGGCACTGCGCTACCTTTCAAAAACGGCATTGTGTATTTGCTGATTTTGAAAAACCAGTTGGGATGCCCCGCCCACTCTACATCTACATCTTCGGTGAGATGAAAGGATGTTTTCAAATCTTGCTGTTGCACCAGTTCATCAAAAATCACCCGATTGTAAATGCGATGAATAGGTACCTCTCTACCTTCTTTCGCATAGAACAGCTTGCGACCGCGGATAATCACATCGCCAATGTGCACCAGGCCGATGCCCAGGTGAGCCTGGGTAACCAAAAAGTCGATAGTGGTGTTTTGCTTCAACGGGTTGATCTCAAGGAGTACTACGTTTTCAGGATTATGATCTCCAACGATTATGCGCCTGAGTGTTTCCCAGTATTCGGTTGAAGTCTTGCCAAAATGAAAATGAAATTTTTCATTGATGGCGTAATGCTCCCGAAACTTATTTCCTAGAAAATCCTGATAGCCAAATAGGGAGGGGAAGCCTTGCATTTCGATCAACTGTGGTATCAGTGCTCCGTTCTCTCCGGAGCAAACTGCAAAATCCAGCGCGAGGAAAAGTGTATGTGGCGTTTCACGCGGTACATTGAGGTGGGAGGGCACGGCAGGAGCCATTAGCTCGCTAAACCCAGGCTGAACGATGAAGTCAATGATTTCTTCTGCACCTCGCAGCAATTTCTCCTTAAACGCACGAGGAATAAACACGGGCGTCTCGGCTACGCGAAACGTTATTTTATAATTGTAGGATGCATTCAGGTCATTCAGAAATGCCTGATACTTCTGCTCGCTAAACTGACTGTTAAAATGTTGTCGCTCTGCCGGACTCATGCGGATACAGAGTTAAGCCGATGTTGAAGGGCCATCATCAAAAACCGCGGCACTACAGCCCGGTTGGTCAACATGATTTTGTCGGGATCGTTAAGATGATCGAGCATTTCCCAATATTTTTTTTCACCGTGCTTCTCAATGACCAATGCTTTTTTATCGTCTCGCAATAAGTACTTGTGCATACCCACGGCATCGGCCTCGGGATGAAACTGCGTACCAAAGAATGCCTCATCAAACCGCACGGCCATCACGGCCCGCTCCAGTTTTACGTTGGGTCGGTACTTCTCTACACACAATACAGCGCCACCGCTCGCTTGTATTTTTTCGATATTAGGTTTGGTGATCTGGTAGTCGCGGGAGTCAACGGCCCAAAATGGATCGCCTAACGAACGGAGCAACGGATCATGGTGGCCTTCAAATGTTTTGTGCATGGGCATCACACCAAACGAGGTGGACTTTCGCTTCGACACGAGACCGTAGCCGTAATAGCGTGTGTAAATCTGAAATGAATGACAAATTAGAAGTACATGCTTTTTTTGATCCGGGTTGGCGTGATTGTGCGCATGAATGGCATCCATCAGCCCAAAGTATTTTGATTCCCAGTAAGATCCTGCACTGTCCAGCGGGCTGCCGGGGCCACCGCTGGAGATAAATGCGTCATAGGTTAGGTCGGGCACTTCGCCAGTCAGACGAGTTTCAAATACATCATACTTTAAGGGACGATGAAAATCTACAATCAACTCTTCAATCAACGTGCGGATGCTGCGCATGCCTTCGTTGGCCGTGCCTTCGTAGAGATCAAGAATTGCAATTTTGATGGCCATAATTAGCAATACACTTTATCAGGGCTTAAGACCAGCATCTTTTAAGATGGAATTAAGGGTGCCTTTTGGAATATCCCGGCTGTGAATAGGAACAACAATTATTTTAAATCCTGTCTTACGATAGATTGCGTGACTTCCGGATTGGCGAACAAAGACAAATCCTTCGGCTTTAAGCAATTTTATTAATTCATTAGGCTTCATCCAGCATCCTGGAAGTCTGTGCTACTATCTCTTCCTCGATGACTGTGTCAAGATAGAGTTTCACGGCATCCTTGAGGTTTTCAAGAGCCTTCGAAACTGTATTTCCATGGGTATGGCAACCTGGTAACTCGGGACACCAAGCATGAAATTCTTTGCCGTCACGTTCTACTTTGAAAGAAATTACTGAATTCATATTGCAAAGATACGAAACACGCCACTTTTTATACGACAGTAATTCGTCAAACGCCTGCCAACGTTTGTTCCGTGATATAATCCACTACTTTTTGCAGGCTGTGAGTCTTTTCAAAAACGCTCAATTGACGATCGGCACCCGTGCCCTGTTCCAGAATTTTTTTCACGTAGTTGATTGACGGGCGGCTGCCCAGATCATCCACCACATCATCAATAAAGTCCAGCAACTCATAGATGAGATGACGTGTGTCTACTTCTTCTTGTTTTCCAAAATCGATCAGCTTGCCATCAATACCGTAGCGGGAGGCTCTCCATTTATTCTCTGCGATGAGAGCGCGGTTATACACAATGAAGCTCATGTTTTGCTTGCGCAACTTATACAACTTGGCCGTAAGTGCCTGCAGCACAGCGGTGATAGCGATGGTCTCATCTACGAGCATAGGCACATCACAAACACGATATTCAATGGTATCGTAAAACGGATGCACGCGCACGTCCCACCAGATTTTTTTTGCGTTATCAATACACTTGGTGCGAATTAATAGGTTGACGTAGTTTTTAAAGTCGTCCCAATCATTAAAGTAATCGGGTAAACCCGTGCGAGGAAATTTGTCAAAGACTTTGGTGCGAAACGATTTGAATCCTGTGTTGCGACCTTCCCAAAAAGGCGAGTTGGTAGAGAGAGCGTAAATATGCGGAAGGAAGTATCGCACTGTGTTCATAATGTGGATAGCCATGTTCTTATCGGCTATACCCACATGCACGTGAAGTCCGAAAATAAGATTGGAGCGTGCCGCTTCCTGCATTTCATTTACAATCTCGTCATAGCGCGGGTTGGGAGTGATCAACTGTGTGCTCCAATGTGAGAAGGGGTGTGTACCTGATGCACCAATCTTAAGACCAAGGCTGTGAGCAATCTCAGATACTGTCTTCCGAAGCATCTTGATTTCGCGCTGGGCCTGGTCTACATTTTCGCAAATGCCAGTGCCCACTTCCACCACAGCCTGGTGCATCTCGGCCTTCACGCTGTCTTTCAGCACCTGCGAGGCGATGTCAACAATTTTCTGATCGTGTGATTTAAGCTCGCGCGAGACAGGGTCAATCACCATGTACTCTTCTTCTACCCCTAACGTAAATTTTTCCATACATCATTACCCCGCGACAAACCGGGGTGTTCAAGTTTACTTTTTAGCCTTTGACTTCACTTCAGGTTTCTTCGCGACAGCTTTTTCTTCCTTAGCTGGTTCTTTAGGTTTGCTATCATTGGCTTTCAAAAAAGAAGCAACACCGTTTGATACGAATGATCCCCACGTGAGATTGTCCTGTCCGTCTTTGTGTGCTTGCGCCCGCTCCACCGCCATTTTTGAAGCGTGCTCCACTACCCAGTCAAAATTCTCCTGACCCACCGAAGCCACATCAGCATCGGGTGCGGGATTACAAAAGTCGATAGCGTAGGGCACACCATCGCGCACGGCCATTTCCACTGTGTTGAAATCGTAGCCCAATGCCTGGTTTAACTGCATCACGTAGTCGTGTACTTTTTTTAATAGCTTTTCAGAAGCCGGCCCTTTCTCCACCACGTAGCGCAGATGGTGCGGGTTGCGCGGTTCGTATTGCATGATGCGAACGTACTTGCGCCCCAGGCAATAGCAGCGGAAGTAGTCATCAAAAATAATTTCCTCCTGGAGCATCATTACCAACTGTCCCGTTTGACGGTAGGCTTCAAAAAATTCATCGGGGCCACGCAGCTTATATACGCTCTTCCATCCGCCACCAGCGTGAGGTTTCATGTAGGCGGGCCAGCCGATATGGTCAAATATTTTTTCCCAACTCAACGGAAATTTCAAATTGCTAAAGGAAGCATCTTGTGTGTCGACCGGCTTTTCGTGCGAAGGCAATATCACAGTCTTGGGCACGGGCACTCCAATTTTAAGTGCCAGTGCGTTGTTAAAAAATTTCTCATCAGCA